>NZ_SMSC01000216.1:0-201 GCF_004359955.1 Candidatus Thiosymbion oneisti | reverse complement strand
TTGTTCCAGGGTAGCCATATCGAGGCGCTTGCGGGTTGCTTCGTCGAGGGGGCCGAAGCGTTTGGCAAGCAGGCGTTCCAGGCCCTCGATCTTCCCTTCCAGCCGGCCTTGCTCCAGGCCTTGTTGCATGCCTTGTTGCATGCCTTGTTGCATCCCTCTCTGAATGGCCAATCGTTCAACGCTGGTGACGTAGCGCATTTC
>NZ_SMSC01000215.1:0-202 GCF_004359955.1 Candidatus Thiosymbion oneisti | reverse complement strand
GAATAGCCGATAAACTGCTCCCCATCGATGCCCAAGCGCACGAGGAGCTTGGGTTCTCGTGCCTCGATGGATCCAGACTTATCCTCACGTAACGCCCGGCCCGTCCAGTCGACCAGCTCCAAGTAGTCATCAAAGGCAAAAGGCACCGCCCAGGGAGTCCGTGCAGTGGCATCAAAGGGCATCAGCGGGGCTTGGGGCAAGA
>NZ_SMSC01000214.1:0-215 GCF_004359955.1 Candidatus Thiosymbion oneisti | reverse complement strand
GCTGGTGGTGATCCGGGAGTTCATCCACCCCGAAGTTTCCCGCTCCAGCCTCGACCGCTGTCTGCGCCGCCATGGCGTTTCTAACCTCAAGGCGCTGATGCCCCAGGAAGCAGGCACCCAGACACCGGTGAAGACCTTCAAGAATTATGCGCCGGGCTTCGTCCACGTCGATGTTAAGTACCTGCCTCAGATGCCGGATGAGGACCAACGGACCG
>NZ_SMSC01000213.1:0-221 GCF_004359955.1 Candidatus Thiosymbion oneisti | reverse complement strand
TTGGAGCTGATCTGGCGGCTGGAGGGATTGGTCCCAAGCTACCGCACCAGCGCTGAGTTTCGGCGCGTGAACGGGACCGCCCGGCGTGCGGCGAACCGTGATTTCGTCCTGTTGTGTCGAGAACTGGATCTGGTGGGTGGAGAAACCATCGGTATCGACGGCTCCTTTTTCCAGGCCAGTGCCAGTGACGCCAGCATCACGACCAAGAAGGATTTGGAGGC
>NZ_SMSC01000212.1:0-224 GCF_004359955.1 Candidatus Thiosymbion oneisti | reverse complement strand
TTCCGCGGAGGTTTTCGCATCGCGGTTGCTGGTTAGGATGCACCAAGCGCAGTGTGCCCATCGACCTATAGCTGTTGGGCACGGCGCGATCTGGGCCATCGCCTCGAGCACCGGCTCGGCAGCGCGCCTTTGCCTCATCTACCCGACTCGCTTTCTATGCTAGGATCTTGTTTTATACTGCTACACGGAACAATCCGAGCTTTTGAATTTCCCCCTCACCCCCG
>NZ_SMSC01000211.1:0-232 GCF_004359955.1 Candidatus Thiosymbion oneisti | reverse complement strand
CGATCCCACGCATACTTGATCGTTCTTGATAAGCTTTTATGATGAGGTCTTTCTCTTCCTCCGTATAGCGATTTTGGGGTTCAAGTACACCATAAGCACCACAGGTTTTACAATGATATTGCTGGTTTCCGCACGCATTTAGGCCGTTTTTTTATCTCTTTGCTGTGACATTTACGGCAGGTATATACTTTAGTTTTAACAATCATGACTGAAAACCCCTTTGATTGATTTT
>NZ_SMSC01000210.1:0-233 GCF_004359955.1 Candidatus Thiosymbion oneisti | reverse complement strand
GCGCTGGAGCGTGGGAACGAGCAGAAGAAAGAAATCGGCCAATGCTCTGCGTTCTCTGTGTCCTCTGTGGTTTAAACTTCACAGACTGGCAGCTGATGCCACCGTTTTTGCAACACCCTCCTTGTAGGGTGGGCTGTGCCCACCACCACAAAAGCGGCTTCAATGAGGCCGCGTAGGCGCTGCCGAACCGGCGATTGACTTCCTGATATCCGGAGGAGATTGAAGAGCATGAG
>NZ_SMSC01000021.1:0-98205 GCF_004359955.1 Candidatus Thiosymbion oneisti | reverse complement strand
ACACAGAAAACGCAGAGCATTGGCCGATTCCTTTCTCTGTGTTCTCTGCATTCTCTGTGGTTCGAAATGATTTTTGCGACTCCCTCGGCGGGAGGGGGACTGATTGTGCCTATGGGAACAAAAGCGCCCGGCGTGGGTATGGGGCTCGGGTTCCGGTGCTCCTCCGCCGGGACAAAGCTTGCTCCCACGCTGGAGAGACTGTGAAAGTATTCGCTTTTCCTGTTCAACACCCGACTGCATGGCGTTCACGTCCTCGCACCATAGACGCAAGCGCTGCGTCTTGAGGGAAACATCCAGATCTTCCTGTCCCTTGGTTTCCACTACGATCACCCGTCCATCAGTCAAAAGGGGCCACCGTAACGCCCCGCCTTGGACACAATGCCGACCGCGCCAGTGCACTCGATCCACTGCTTCGGTGTCAGGGTAAAGCTGTTCAGCCTGGCCTGGCGTCTAAACCCGTCGAATTCGACGGGGTTAAAACCGGGGTTGTGGATCTGCTCCCAGATGCCCAGAAACTCGACCGTGTTGCGATTGCGTATCCAATTCCGAATCAGGTCGTCGGTCCGCTCCGCGTCCCGGTGGCGGGCGATGTCCGTCAGGGAAATGGAGTCGTCCTCTTCTATCCGGGCGACCTTGACGGCGGTGTCCAGTACCTCGATCTCGCGGCTCTTCCGGCTCATACGCTGACCTCCACAATGGTCATGGTGTCATTGCCGAAGATGTCCATCACCTTTACCGCCACCTTGTGTCGCCCCGGCGGGTATTAACGATCTTCGAGGCCTTCGCGGCGCTTATTTAAAAGACACACAACATAATAAAGGAGAAAGCATTGCCACGGCCCTTTCCGGTTTAATAGATACTGTTTTTTCAAGTCGTCTTTTTCCTCGTTGAGGTCTTCGATATATTCGGCAATTTGGGATTCCAGCTTAGTTTTCGCTTCCGCTAATGTGTTTGCCTGCGCGGCTAGGCCGAACTCAAGGCTCATTGCCACATAAAGGTCTTCATCACGCTCAACTAAGTATCTGATTTTCATTGTCATCTGTTGGTTGAACCGGTCAATCATAGAGAGAAAACTAAGCGTCGTCTGTGGCAGGGCTGTTTGCGAGTCGTTACACCCAGGCCGACGGAAGGACAAGCACTGGTAGTGGTAAATTTTTAAATGGTTAGCGGAGAGCGGTTCATTATGCCCCATTGCTTCATTTGATCCCCTCTCCCCGGCTCCCTCCTCCGTCGGGACAGGTTCTCTCCCGGGGGGAGAGGGGGTGCAGCTTGTGGCGTGCCCAACCCCCTGCTCGTGGCGATGTTTCCATTTAAACCTTAACCACTACCTGGGGTTTCTCGACAAACCGCCTATCGGTATGTGGCGCGTGCCCTGGAGGATTTGAGGAACAGGACCAGGGAGAGCGCCGCAGCAATGGTGCAGTTGGAGTTTGACCGCTATGACTACCTGCTCCAGATGCCAGCGCCGGAGATTGAAAAGGGTTGTGTACCGGCAATCCTTGCGGCGTTGAAGATCAGTGAGCGGCGTTGCAAGCTGTTAGGGCTTGATGCGCCGGCCAAGACCGCGATGACCGACCCGGGCGGCGAAAAAGAGGCCCCTGGCGTGGTGATTTACCTGCCGGACGACGGGAGGCCAGTCGAAGTGGATAATGGCAGGGATTGAGGGCAAGCGAGGTTTCAAAGGGGGGCTAAATGGGGGGGCGAACAAGGGAATCTATAAAAACATCCTTGTGAATCAATCTCTTAAAAACCAGATTGGTGGAGGTGGCGGGAATCGAACCCGCGTCCGCAAATCCTCCGCCTATGGATCTACATGCTTAGCCCGACCTATTGTTTTTGACCTTCCGCCGCCCGGTGGGCGGGGCATGCGGTCGGCGATTCCGAATTCGGTTTTAGCGGATCAGGTCCGGACCCCCATCACCGCGATCCCATGTGGTGTTACCCCTTAAGTCCACCGCCCATAGGCAAACAGCGGTCAGAGGCTCGCCGGTCAAGCGGCGAGAGCGTAGTTGTCGTCGTTGGCAACTATTAGTTTGCGGTTGGATTTACGAGGTAATCCGCACCTCGGCATGCACCACAGGTTTCGCAACCCACGTCGAAGCCAGGTCACCCCCTGCGTGTAGTAATGGATTAGTGTACACGGGGGAAAGTTCCCGGGCAAGCAGATCCGGGTAAATCTTCCCAAAAATATCGCTTTGGCGGGTCGGGATTTTGAACCGCAAAGACGCAGGATACTCTGTTCTACTGCAAGTCCAATCGCAGGCGGCGTTTGACCCCGGACCACCGAATGATAAATCGAGAGAAAGCAGAGAGTTGCCTATTTTTTGAACCACAGAGACACAGAGAACACAGCGGAGATGAAATGCCGGCTACGGTCGTTTACTCCCCGTTCGGAACGCATCCTGCCGGTATCGGCTTACCGCCCTTTGGAGTGCGGCGGCAACCAGATACCCTTGGGCCTCAAGTGATCTCCGGGGATGGGCTGATGGCGCCCGTCTCCCGATCGGCACCAATCCGACGCCGCTTTGGATTGGGAGCGGCCAAAGACCAAAGCGCCGTCGCCGCGCTGCGGAGGGGACGCCGCACCGCCGATCTCGGCAAACAGCACGGTAATAACGCCCCCCGCTTGGTTCCAAATCAGAGGCAGCGCGCTGCCGGCGCACTCCAAAGAGTTGGGTAGAAGGCCTGACCCACCTGACCCGATTCCAGGCCAAGGGCTTGTTTCAGCAGGAATTATCATGACTCATTTGTAAAGATGCGGGTCCATCAAGGAATCCTAGCCATTGATTTCTCAGCCTTTGCTCAACTCAAGCTTCGTCGTGAAACCCCAATCGGACAGGATTTACAGGATTACACAAGATTTACAGGATTCTTGTATTTCCTGAATTTCCTACGCCCGATCACACGCTTACCAAACCAGCAAGCGCTCTTCACAACCAAAAATCCTGTACATCCTGAAAATCCTGTCAATCCTGTACTATTGGCTAGCGAGGCTTCGCCTTAAGCCCACGAGGCGTGAATCTTTTGTGCCGTGCACACAAAACCTGACCCATCTGTAAAGATGCGGGTCCATCGAGGAATCCTAGTCGATCCTGATCGAGCGCGCCAGCCGG
Source organism: Candidatus Thiosymbion oneisti (assembly GCF_004359955.1). NCBI lineage: Bacteria > Pseudomonadati > Pseudomonadota > Gammaproteobacteria > Chromatiales > Chromatiaceae > Candidatus Thiosymbion > Candidatus Thiosymbion oneisti. The sequence continues at coordinate 95,092 of NZ_SMSC01000021.1, read as the reverse complement.
TCGAATTCCGTCGTCTCCATCGGTTGAAATCCGTGCGCGGCGAGATCGGAGTCCTCCCATAAATAGAGATCGCGGAAATCCGATCCCGCACCGCCCTTCTGCCGGTCGTAATCCGCCACTTTTCTCGCCCGCGCCTGCCTGGAGCGAATGATCCAATCGAAGTGCACTAAAAAGGCTTCGTCCGGGGCGACCAGCCCGGCTGATGCCCGAAACCCGGGGGAGTGGATGTCCGTGATGTAGTCAACCCGATCCGGCCGAAACAAGCGCCATTGGATATCCATTTTGTCCTGATCCTGCTTCAGCAATGGGTGGTTGGAAAACTCGCAGTGTTCATTCTTCCCCATTCGTACCCAGCGGCGCGGGATGCCGACGATGTTGGTATCCAGACTGTCGAGCCTATCCGGGATCCAATCGATCAAGGCATGGGATGGAAATTCATCGTCGTCCAGGCGCAACACCCACTGGGCATCGGTATGCTTCGGGATCAATCGAACGATCGCCTCGACCCTCGGAAATTCCGGAATAACCCGAGTGAATTCTATCTGTTCGCGTTCGAGCAATTCCTTGGTTCCGTCTTCGGAAGCATTATCGAGCAAAACCAAGGGTTGGATCGCCAGCTTTCGGTAAGCATGGAGAATCTCTCCGAACCACCCGGCACTGTTCTTGGTTGCGATCACGATCCGTACCCGTTCGCGGAAAAACCTGCTCGATTTCCCGAGCCTGGCTTTTCGTAAGACCCATTGCCACATGGAAGTGCTGCGCCTCAATGGATGGATTAGATATCAATCAGTTAGCTTACCAGAAAATCTTTGCATCCTTTGCGATCCATCAGTCGCCGGCTACCAGTCACCAGCTTCCAGCGGCTGGTAGCCGACGACCGGAAGCCGGAAATTATACGCGCTCGCCCCGGGGCAAACCTGCCCGACTTGAGCAGTGCCGCCGATTTGCCGGAAAATAAGCCCCTATTGTGCGAGCAGGCGTTGGGCCCCGTTCGGACGGCATATGAGGAATCATCGATGGTGGCAACGACCTCGATCCACGGTATGTGGACGACCCGGCTGGCGTTTATCCTGGCGGCAACAGGCTCGGCGGTCGGGTTAGGCAACGTCTGGAAGTTTCCTTACATCACGGGCGAGAACGGGGGCGGCGCCTTTGTGCTGGTCTATATCCTGTGCGTATCGATGATCGGCATCCCGATCATGATGGCGGAGATCATGCTCGGGCGGCGTGGTCGCCAGAGCCCGATCAACACCATGCGCACCCTAGCTCACGCGGAGGATCGGCATGGCTTCTGGCAGCTGATCGGTTGGGGAGGGGTGATCGCCGGCTTTCTTATCATCTCTTATTACAGCGTCATCGCCGGCTGGGCCATCGCTTACGCGTTTCGCGCCCTGGGAGGGAGCTTTACGTCCTTGACCGGTGAGACCGCCAAAGACCTGTTCGGTGCCCTGACCGGTGATCCGGAGCGGCTGCTGGCCTGGCATACGATTTTCATGGTGATGACCACCATCGTCATCTCCCGCGGCGTACGTTCCGGTCTGGAACAAGCGGTGCGCGTCCTGATGCCGGCCCTGTTCGGGCTACTGTTGGTCCTGGTGGGCTACGCGCTGACCAGCGGCAACTTCATGGACGGGCTTAGGTTCCTGTTTGTCCCCGACTTCGGCGCCCTGAGTGCAGGGGCGATCATCACCGCGATGGGACATGCCTTCTTCACCCTGAGCCTGGGTATGGGGGCCATCATGATGTACGGCTCTTACCTGCCCGCGAGTGCCTCGATCACCCGTTCAACCATCATCATCGCCCTGATGGACACCCTGGTCGCCTTGTTGGCGGGAATGGCTATCTTCCCCATCGTCTTCGCCAACGGTCTGGAGCCGGGGGCCGGGCCGGGCCTGGTCTTTCTGACCCTACCGATCGCATTCGGCAATATGCCCGGCGGTCTGCTGTTCGGTACCCTGTTCTTCGTCCTGCTGGTATTCGCGGCCTGGACCTCCGCCATTTCGCTCATCGAGCCGGCGGTTGCCTGGTTAGTGGAGAATCAGGGATTCGCAAGGGTACGCGCTTCGGTCTACGTGGGTATCGTCGCCTGGCTCCTGGGGATTATGACCGTCCTGTCGTTCAACGACTGGGCCTTCAGTTTCGATTTCGCCGGGGAGGCGAAGACAAATGGCGTCTTCGACCTGGTCGATATCCTTACCGCCAACTTCATGCTGCCCTTAGGCGGACTGGCAATGGCCCTGTTCGCGGGCTGGTTCATGGCGCGCGCATCGACCCAGGACGAGCTCGCCCTGGGTCAGGGCCCGGCCTATCGTCTGTGGCGGGTACTGATCCGGTATATCGCTCCCCTCGCGGTCGTGCTTGTGTTTTTCAACGCCGTTGGACTCCTGTAGGCGACTTTGCAGATGCCGGTCATCACCAAGAGTGCCTTGGTTACCTTCTCCGCCTCCCGGATGTTCGATCTGGTGGCGCAGATGGAGGACTATCCGAAGTTTCTGCCCTGGTGTGCGGCCGCCGAGATTCTGTCCCGTGAGGACAACCGGATTTGCGGTCGCATGGAGGTGGCCCGGGCAGGCATCCACCAGACCTTCACCACCTGCAATCGATTCGTTCCCGGGGAGCGGATGGAGCTGATGCTGGTGGATGGCCCCTTCCGCAAGCTCCAGGGCGCCTGGACCTTTCGACCCCTGCGCCGGGACGCCTGCAAGGTGGAGCTCGAGCTCGACTTCGAGTTCTCCGGCAAGCTCATCGACAAGGCCTTCGGCCGGGTGTTCAATCAGATCGCCAACACGCTGGTAGACGCCTTCTGCAAGCGGGCCGAGGAGGTCTACCGTGACTGAGGATCGGAACCGGGTCGAGATCGCCTATGCCCGGCCGGACGCGCAGACGATCCTCTCGGTAACGGCGAGCGAGGGGCTCACGGCAAAAGGGGCCATCGAGCAGTCCGGAATCCTGCGACGCTTCCCCGAGATCGACCTCAGAGTCAACCGGGTGGGGGTGTTCGGCAAGCTCGCAAAGCTCGACCAAGTCTTAGCGCCTGGTGATCGGGTGGAGATTTACCGGCCGCTTATCGCGGACCCCAAAGTGGTACGCAAGCAGCGCGCGGCGCAAGGGAAGGCCATACGCAAGCGGAACGACGGCAAAGCACAGGCCTGACCACGCCGTATTTGGGTCCGAGCTTTTGAATTTCCCCCTCACCCCCGCCCTCTCCCGGAGGGAGAGGGAGTGAAATGCGCAGATTGTTCCGTGTGGAAGTATAGATGTTGGGTACGGCACGAGATAGACCATCAACGGAGAAAAAGACTAATGGCGAACAACGTCTTTGCCAATGGGCGAGAGATTGCATGCAAAGCGGCAGAGGGGAAATCCACCTGCGCCTTTCCCGATGTCTGCATGACGCCGCCGGAGACCCCGGCGACGCCGGCCGGGGTGCCGGTGCCTTATCCGAATACCGGCTATGCCAAGGACACGACCAAGGGGAGCAAGACGGTCAAGATCTCCGGCAAACCGGTGATGCTCAGAGATCAATCGTACTTCAAGACATCGACCGGGAATGAGGCGGGATCCGCGGCGAAGAAGGGTGTGGTGACCGGTGTCAATCGAGGCAAGGTCTATTTCAATTCCTGGTCGATGAATGTGAAGATCGAGGGCAAGAATGTTGTTCGGCATTTGGATCTGACCACCCATAACCATGGATCGGTGCCGGGAAATACCGGGGTGTGGAGATATATCGATACCGGGGTCGAGGCGGGTCAATGCGAACGCGATAAAAGAAAGGTCGAGGCCAAATGCAAACCCAAGGAAGAAGCAGACCAGGCAACGGGAAAGCGAAAGAGACAGGGGGATGTGGATAAAAAGCCCGCGACCTGGAAGGACAGCGCCTGCAAGGGCCTGGAGTTCAAGCCGCTGGATAACCTGGACCCGGCCGCGATCGAACGGAAGCTGAACGAGATCCTGGACGTCGGAAAACAGTTGGAAGACGCGCTCCGAAAGGCCAAGGACATCCTGGTCGAGAAGGTCGAGACCTGGGCCTTGGAAAAGGGCGGCAGACTGATCGCAAAATCGGCCGTAAAGGGCTGGTTAGGACCCTTGGGCTGGGTCTGGACGGCATACGATGTTGTATCGGCCGGACTCGAGATCAAGGATATGTGGGGAATCCTCGATGAGATGAAAGAGGACATCGAAACCCTCAAGCAACTGCCCAAGGAGATCGAAGAGATCAAGAAACAAGGATTGACACCGAAATCGCTTGCCAACGCGCAGGCGGCCCTTGCCCGCGCTGTCCCCTGTCTACGGGCCCGCAAATGTATGTTGGTCCCTTACGAGAAGAGCCGCCAATCGAAGCAACGGGGCGACGAAGACAGCGGCTGTTGTCCGGGCCAGACGCCGCATCACCTGATGCCAAAATCCCAGTTCAAGGACGCCGCGGATTGCCCCGGCTACAATGAAGACAAGGCCCCCTGTGTCTGTGTCGAGGGTACCAGCCACAGTAAAGGGGGGACGCACCAAAAGTTTCATGACTTCATCGAACCGGAAATAAAGCGGGCAGCCGATGCCCAGGGAGAGATGACCTACCGGCAGGCGAAGACAATTGCTCTAAATTCTCACGAGAAAGTCTTTGGACATTGCAGTAAGGCCTGTCTTGCAGCCCAATTGGATAACCACTATAAGCAGGTGTGCGGCCGGCCGGGCAAGGGCTTCAACGAGAACTCCAAGGTTCGGGCAGCGAGTGCCAAATCCAATAAAGTCTATCAAAACGTCCCTCAAGAGGGGGCAGAAATATAATCATTTATAGGAGAAGCCATATGAAAATTGGTATCTATGAAGAAATGCGTGAGCGCCTCCGGGGGTTCTCGATTATCGACTGCACGATCCGCAGCAAAGACTGCATCTACATCTTCTTCGAGAACAACCCGGATCAAGACGACGAAGATGCCGAGCTGATCTTTCGGGCCGGGTTTTATTACCCCAAGACGGAACGGGTGTGGGGATACAAGGAATATTTTAGTTTTTACCGGGCCAAGTCGTGTGTCTTGCCGCCACCCAATGGCCCGGTCGTCGTGGTGGATTTCGACGGTAATGTGATATCTCAGACGGGCGACACGGACCGCGGGAGCGGTTTTGCGCTTGAAGAGCCGATCCCCCTCATCCCCAATGTATCCGTGATGCGGGTGCGGGAGATCGCGGGACAGGCCTACATGGCGGGCACCCTACGGACCGTCTTTCGCCGCGAAGGACCTGGCGAGTGGACTTGTCTCTCCGGCAATGACTTGGCGGTCCGGGACGAAGAGGATCGACTGCATCTGAGGTTTGGTTTTAAGGATATCGATGGGTTTGCCGCCGACGACATCTACGCCTGTGGCGGGCGAGGTGATCTGTGTCACTATGACGGCCGGCGTTGGGAGGTGATCGACTGTCCCACCAACCAGTATCTTGCGGCAATCTGCTGCGCCGGGAACGGCAAGGTCTATGTGGGCGGGGACGATGGGATGCTGATCGAGGGACGGGGCGATAAGTGGCAAGTGATCGGTGAGGATACCGAAGGCTTCGGTACGGACGGGGATCCCGAAACCGCCGGCATGGGTGCCGATATCGTCTGCATGGCCTGGTATCGGGACCGGCTCTATCTGGGCACGGACCAAGGGCTGTACGAGTATTACGAGGGCCGGGTCCGGCGCACCCCCGGATTGTCGGGACTGGTCCCGACTTCCGGCGGGGATGAAGGCCCGGAACCAAAGATCAACGAACGGGTGCAAGAACTCCTGCGCACAGGTGGTGCTGACGAAGAAGCAGTCGATTTGGTCTCGATGCCGGTGGAGCCTGCGGGGGAAGGAATACTTATGCTGGCGGTGGATTCCTTGAGTACCGATGGCGAATTGTTGGTGGTTAATGGGGACGATAAGGTTGTGGTATTCGATGGCGTGAGGTGGAAGATCCTGTATTCGCCTTATGGGCTTGATGAAGGTGGGTCGCTATAAGTGGCCCGTGTCCAGCACCCTTACCGGGCCTGCCTGCCGCCCAAAGATGCGGTTTGCCGCGGGCCAGGCGTCCATTGATGCGGTTCGCGCTGCTTCGAATGCCATCCTGTAAGACCTGCCGCGCTCACCGCACCATTATGATCCCCGTCCGTAGGCATCCCGGCGGGATGCGGCCGTCCATGGCCCGTCCCGCCCTACGGGGACTGCTGATGCGGTTCGCGCCTCCTCGTGGTGCCATTCTGTAAGATCTACCGCGCTCACCGCACCTATTATAAGAAGGCGTGCGGTCGACAGGACGAGGACTTCAAGGTTCGGGCGGCGAGCCCGTGTAGGGCGGGAAAGCGAAGCGCATCCCGCCTTTAGGCGCTACTCCGTCGACTCCGGGTCCAGCAGGAGCCTGGTGAATAATCCGCGGTCGTCCTGCCAGTCGGGCACCGAGACCAGCAGGTCGGCGGGCTGGCGCTGGGCCGCACGGTTGGGGTCCGGCCGCAGATCGCCTTGTACCTCCACCAAGCGATCGGCCTCGAACAGCAGGGTAAGGCGCATCATCATCATCTTGTCGTGACCACGCCGTATGGTATAGGTGTAGTCCCAACGATCGGTGTGAAACAGGTCGGTCAGCATGGGGGTTCCGAGCAAGAACCTGGCCTGGCTTTTCGTCATACCCAGCTCCAAACGGTCTATCATCTCTTCGGTAACGATGTTTCCCTGCTGTACCGTCATCTTGTGGACAAACGGCAGCTTCTCCAGAACCGAGGGCTTGGGTTGGGAATCTTTCTCACCGAAAGCGCATCCTGCAAGGACCAGGATTGCACCGATGACGAGATAAGCAAGAACCTTTTTCATCATGCTCGTTTTTCTCACACCAAGCCACAAAGCCACGAAGGATTCTTCTCCATTTCCGTTGCTCTTCTCCCAAATCCTTGTATCCCTCTGTGGTTTAGAGGCTGTCTAAAAATTAAGATACTGATTTTAGAGCATAAAATTTGCAAATTTCACGCTCGTTCCCACGCTCCAGCGTGGGAACGGCAGCTTGTCCGCTCCCGCGGACGCAGCTCTTCTGTGCGGATAGGCATTGGCGGTTAGCCTACCGAGGCGCTTAATCGACGCTGGAGCGTCAGATCCCTCCTCCGTCGGGACCAGGTCTGCTCCCACGCTGGAGCCTGGGGAGCCAGCCGGAAATCAATGCCAGTAGAAAATCAATAGGTTAGTTTTTAGACAGCCTCTTAGTGTCTACGGGTCTGAAAACGTAAAACGGCAGGAATTTTTCAAGCTGCGCTTAGAACAGATCGTCGATAACCCGGGGCGCACGTTGTTTCGCCTTGGCGGAAGACGCGCGTCGCCCTTTCTTGCCACGGGTTTTCTGGCCGGCTTTCCCGCTCGCTTTCCCACCACCGGTGTAGGCTACGGGCTTGGGTCCCTGCAGGGCATGCGCATACTCGGCCCGGACCCATTCCCCCACCCCACCTGAGCTGACACGTCGTCCGCTGGCCTTGGAGACGCGCACTTTGACCATCCCCCGGGGCGGCTTCAGAATCGCTTGGGGCTTGCCTTTGAGGGCCTTGCGCATGAAATCCACCCACATGCCGAGGCCCGCCTGACCGCCGGTCTCCCGCTTTCCCAACGGGCGGAACCTGTCGTAGCCCATCCAGGCCACGGTAACCACGTCCTTCTGAAAGCCGCAGAACCAGGAATCGCGCACTTCGTTGGTCGTCCCGGTCTTGCCGGCCAGGTCCTTACGTTTGAGCCGCAGGGCCTTGCGCCCGGTCCCACGCTTGATGACATCCTGCATCATGGATGTCATCTCGTACACCAGACCCGGGGCCAGTACCCGCTCGGCCAGGGGACTATTGGGGGGTCCGTCGGTCCGTCCCAGGGCCGCAGTCTTGGCGGACGACCCCCGGTAGCGGGCCCAGCAGTCCAAGCAGGCACGCGGCGGATCGGCCGCGAAGACCACCTCACCGTCGCCATTCTCGATCCGGCTGATGAAATAGGGTTTCACTTGGAAACCGCCGTTGGCGAACAGGGCGTAGGCCCCTGCCATCTGGAGTGGGGATACTTCGGCGGTACCCAAGGCCAGCGAGAGACCCCGGGGCAGCTCCTCAAGGGTAAACCCGAAACGTCGGATGTAATTTCTGGCTTCCTCCACCCCTACCCGCTTGAGGAGATGGACGGACGCCAGGTTTCGGGACTGGGTCAGCGCGACGCGCATGCGGATCCGTCCCAGGATCTTATGATCGGCGTTCCGCGGTCGCCACGCCCGCCGCCGACCGTACCTGACGACAATGGGCTCGTCCCGGACCAGGCTGGCCGGGGTATAGCCCTGGTTCAGAGCGGCCGCATAGACGAAGGGCTTGAAGCTGGAACCCGGCTGACGGCGGGCGTCGACCGCTCGGTTGAACTCGCTGTCATTGAAGTAGTATCCCCCCACCACGGCTTGAATCGCTCCGTCCAGCGGCGACAAGGCTACCAGGGCCCCGCTGACGCTAGGTGCCTGCGACAGTCCCCAGGTGCCCTGCCGGTTCCGCCTGAGCCGGATCAGGTCACCCACGGCCACCGCGTCCGTCACCCTGCGCGGCGCCCGCCCCCGCCAATTCTCATTCCTGAACGGACGCGCCCACTTGACTTGCCCCAGCCTCAAGGTGATGCGTTTCCCGCCTCCGACGTAGACCTGGGCTGCTTTGGCACTGGCCCCAACCACGATGCCGGCGGTGAGGTCCGGCAAGCGAGTCACCGCCTCCAAGAGCAGGTCGAGCTGCTCGTCATCGGCGCCCGCGACCTCGTACTTGGCCTCGGCGCCGTGATAGCCGTGACGCCGATCATAGGCCCGTAGGGCCTTGCGCACCGCATCCTGGGCGGCACGCTGCAACCGGGGTTCGATGGTCGTGGTCACCCGATAGCCTTGTTGGTAGGCAGCCTCTCCGAACCGCGTGACCAGGTGCCGGCGCACCATCTCGGCGGCATAGCCGGCCTCCAGATCCACCCCCTTGCGGTGCAGACGGGCCTGGTCAACGCGCTCGGCAGCGGCCTGAAACTCCGTGTGGGTAATATAATCGAGATCGCGCATCCGCCGCAGAATATAGTTACGGCGTTCCCGGGCGCGCTGGGGATTGGAAATCGGGTTATTGACGGACGGGGCCTTCGGGAGGCCGGCCAACATGGCCATCTCGGCAAGGTTCAGCTCATCGAGTTGCTTACCATAGTAAAGGGCCGCCGCGGCCGAGACGCCGTAAGCCCGATGGCCGAAGAAGATCTTGTTGAGATAGAGCTCGAGAATCTCCTCCTTCGTGAACGAGCGCTCGATGCGTATCGACAACAAGAGTTCAGCGAGCTTGCGCTGGAAGGTCTTCTCTCTGGACAGGAAGAAGTTACGCGCGACCTGCATGGTGATGGTACTGCCGCCCTGGGTGCGCTCGCCGGTTCGGGCGAAACTCATCGCCGCCCGTGCAATGCTCTTGAGATCGACGCCCTGGTGCTCGAAGAACCGGGCATCCTCGGTGGCCAGGAACGCCTTCACCATCAAGGGTGGTATGGCGTTGAAGGGCACCGGACGGCGCCGCTCGATACCATACTCCGCCATCAGACCACCATCGGCGGCGTACACCCGCAGGGGCTCCTGCAGGTGCATTTCCTTGAGCATCTCGGGGGTGGGAAGATCGGCCTGGGTAACGGCAACAAAAGCGGCGAGGACCAGGCCCCCCGCCAGCGTCAGATTCAGGACGCCGGCCACCACTGCAACGAGGGCGCGCCACATCGCAACTAAGACGCCCCGCATCAGCCTGCCCAGGAGGGTATAGGCCGTCGAACGGCGGGGATTGCGCGGGGCTGCTTGGCGCGCCGCCGTCTTCATAGGCAACTCGAATTCCGGAGCCTCAGATGACGGCAGCTCGACTCCTGAATCTTTCTCCACGCGGAACTCCACCCAGCTTTTTTACTCCGCTTCTTGAAGAAGCGCCGGGAAGACAATTCTCCAAGGTGATTGGATTCTACAACATCGCACCCTTGAGATATAAGGAGTTCGGGTGATCGAGATCGGGCAAACGCGTATAAACCCTTTGAAAACATGACCTTGGCGAGCCTGTCTGGCTGCTCCTGCCGGCCGGCAAGCAGTTTCCGGTCCCGGCTTGGTCTTTCCCGCAAGCATACCCTGTAATATGCTCGGTTCCATACCGGCAAACATCCCCGACCCCTCAGGCCACGGTTCCATAGCCGACAGCGCTTCTTACAGATGACATGCAAAGCACACCCGCTGCTTCCATCAGCCTTTCCCTCGTCGTCCCCATGTACGAGGAGGCGGACAATGTTGCCCCCATTCTGTCGCGGGTCCACGCGGGCCTGCGGGAGTATCCCGGTCCCTGGGAGCTGATCTGTGTGGACGACGGGAGTCGGGACGGGACGGGCGAGCGCCTGCGGGAGCAGGCGGCAAACTATGGGAACCATGTGCGGATCATCGAGCTGCGACGCAACTTCGGGCAGACGGCGGCCATGCAGGCGGGGCTCGACGCAGCCCGGGGTGGGCTGATCGCGACCTTGGATGGGGACCTGCAGAACGACCCGGCGGACATCCCACGCATGGCGCGGGAGCTTATGGAACGGGATCTGGACCTGCTCCAAGGTTGGCGTCTCGAACGTCGGGACGGGTGGCTGCTGCGCAAGCTCCCCTCGCGCATCGCCAACTGGCTCATCGCCAAGGTCACGGGCGTCGCCCTGCACGATTACGGTTGCAGCCTGAAGCTCTACCGCGCAGAGGTCATCAAGCCGGTGCGCCTGTTCGGGGAGATGCATCGCTTCATCCCGGTGTGGGTAGCGGGCGTGACCGACCCCCGGCGGATCGGCGAGACCGTGGTGCATCATGAGGCGCGTCGTTTCGGGGTATCCAAGTACGGGATCTCGCGTACCTTCCGGGTGCTGCCGGACCTGCTGGCGGCCTCCTTTTTCCTGCGCTACGGGGCCCGCCCCGGACACTTTTTCGGCGCCATCGGCATGGGCCTCGGCTTGATCGGGACCCTGATCATGTCGTACCTCCTGGTCGTCAAGTTCGGCCTGGGGGAGGACATCGGCAATCGCCCCCTGTTATTCGTGGGTATTCTATTCCTGGTAGCCTCGATCCAATTCCTCACCACCGGTGTGTTGGCGGAGCTCCTGACGCGGACCTTCTTCGCGTCCAGGGATCGACCCGATTTCACCATCGCCCGGCAGAGCGATCCGGACCTGGCCGGCTGGAGGCGATCCGAATGAACCGGGACGCAGAGTCCCCCGCGGAGCTCCCTACCCCGACCTGGTTGCTGGTGCCGGTACTGCTGCTCGGCTTCTACTGGATGCTCGGGTCCGTGCCCCTCTATGACCTGGATGAGGGGGCCTTCACCGAGGCCACGCGCGAGATGCTGGCTAGCGGCAACTACATCACGCCCACTATGGATGGTGAGCCCCGCTTCGACAAGCCGGTGCTCATCTACTGGCTGCAGGCGGCGTCCGTGAAGCTGCTGGGCTTAAGTGAGCTCGCCCTGCGTCTCCCCTCGGCCCTGGCGGCCACCGGATGGCTCCTGGTCCTGTGGCTCTTCGTGCGCCGGCGCCTGGACCCTTCGACGGCGACGGTAGCGGCCCTGGTCATGGCCCTGACCCTGGAGGTCTCCATCATCGCCAAGGCGGCCACCGCCGACGCGGTGCTGAACCTGTTCCTGGCCTTAAGCTTCTTCGACATCTACCGCTGGTATCTCAAGCCTGAGCGCGGCACCCTGCTGCGCATCTACCTCTGGATCGGACTCGGCTTCCTGACCAAGGGGCCGGTGGCGATCCTGTTTCCGGTCCTGGTGAGCCTCCTGTTCTTCCTCAGCGAACGCTCCCTGAAGGAATGGCTGAAGGCGATCCGCTTCCCCTGGGGTTGGGCCTTGTTGCTGGCGGTCGTACTACCCTGGCACATCGCCATCTACTTAGACAGCGGTCCCGGCTTCTTCGAGAACTTCTTCCTGGGCCACAACCTGGGCCGCTTCGGCGCCGCCATGCACGGACACCAGGGCTTCTTCGGCTACTACCTGGTGATATTGCCGCTGATCATGCTGCCCTTCACCGGCTGGTTCCTGCGGTTGCTGCCGGCACTCAGACAGACCTGGGCCGATCCCCTGGACCGCTTCCTGTGGCTCTGGTTCGCCGCGGTCTTTGTCTTCTTCTCGTTCTCCGGGACCAAGCTCCCCCACTATATGCTCTATGGCGCAACCCCCCTGTTCGTCCTGATGGCCCGGCACCGCAAGCTGCTCGCGAACCGCTGGCTGGCATTCGTACCACCGGTGCTATTCTTCCTGCTGCTGCTGGTGCTGCCGGAGCTGGTGGAAGCGGCCGCCGGGTGGACCCAAGGGCCCCATCAGCTCGCCATGTTCGAGCTGGGCAGGACCCTGCTGGACACCCCCTATCGCATCGCGGTCGCCCTGGGCTTAGTCTTGGTCTCGGCGATCGCCCTGTGGCGGCGGTTGCCGCCCTGGCAAGGGCTGGTGCTCGTGGGCCTGGTCCAAATGGCCGTCGTCTCCGGGGTGCTGGTGCCCCGGGTGATGGAGGTCCTGCAGGGACCGGTGAAAGAGGCGGCCCTGCTGGCCCGAGCGCTGGATCTGCCCACCCTGGCCTACCGCACCAACATGCCCAGCTTCAGCCTCTACCGGCGGGCGATCACCCCCAATCGCCCCCCCAGCGCCGGGGACCTGGTATTCCTGCGGGTAGACAAGTTGAGCAAGCTCACCGCGCAGCATCCCGATTTGGAGCAGGAAGTGGTCTTTCGGCGCGGCGCGGTCGCCTTGGTCGAGGTTAAGAGGCTGTCTAAACTGCCTGCCGAAAAATTCAGCCGCAAATGAACGCGAATGAACGCAAATGAAGATCACTGCTTAAATTTGCGTTTATTTGCGTTCATTTGCGGCAAAGAATAAGGGGCTTAAGGCACATAAAGCGAATCGATGGCCTGGTATGAAACGACTGAAATTTACAGTTTCCCAACTGAAAATCAATAAAATCAGGGTATTAGTTTCCAGGCAGCCTGTAAGGGAGCGGCGGCATGGCGGCTGAGGGCCTGCTCCCCTTTCTCGGACGCGACCTGCGTGAAGGCTTGGCGGCGGGTTTTCGACGCACCCCGGCGATCCTTCCCGAGGGTGGCCTATGGCTGGTCCGGTGGGCGACGATCAGCCTGCTCGTCGGCCTGATCCTGTTCCTGGCCTGCGGCTATCACGGCGGCTTTTCCCGGCTCAACACCCTGGCGGCCGAGCTTCCCGCACCGCTTTGGCAGTGGCTCACGGTGCTCGGCGACGAACGCGTCGCCTTTGCCCTGACCTTGTTCTTCACCCGCCGCTGCCCGCGCGTCTTCTGGACCCTCATCAGCGCCGCCCTCTTCGCCATCGCCTTTACCCATTCCCTCAAACCCCTGTTTTCCACCCTGCGACCGCCGGCGGTATTGGAGGCAGGGGTCTTCAACCTCATCGGCCCTGGTCTGCGCGAGCACAGTTTTCCCTCCGGGCACACAGTGACGGCGGCGACCTTCTTCGGCGTCTGGGTCTACACCGTCCGCGCCCGCTGGCTGCGGGCATTCCTGATCCTGCTGGCCGTTGCCGCCGGCCTCAGCCGGGTAGCGGTCGGCGTGCATTGGCCGGTGGATGTGGCGGTAGGACTGGCGGGTGGGGCAATGGCCGCCCGGTTGGGGGTATCCCTGGCGGCCCGGAGTGAAAGGCTCGGATCGGAGCCCATCGTCCATTTGGCGCTGGTGACCCTGGCCGCCGGGATGGCCGTTTCGCTGTTTCTATGGGACGGCGGCTACCCCGGGGCCGCAACTATGCAACAGCTGCTTGCCGTCGCCGCCCTGGGTTTTGCGGTCTACGCCTATCTGATCGATCCGATACTGCGCTGGTCGACGTTGAGAAACTAAAGCTACCGGGTCGTTTTCCCCATGCTCAATTTTGATAAGGACTTGGTATTCGTCCGCGGAACGGCCAGGGTTGGATCGAGCCTGTAGGATGCGGTGAGGCCTACCGAACCATTGATGCGGTTCGCCGCCGGGCGCGGGACGCGCCCGGTGGCTCACTACATCCTACGGGCTGTGGAGCAGTCCGGGTCGGATTGAGCGTGGGAATAAGGCATTTTTTATCCGCAGATTTTCGCAGATTAGTTCGTTTTTCATCTGCGGAAATCTGCGTAATCTGCGGATTAAATAAGTCAGATCCCACTAGCAACTTTTATTCACTGTGATGCGGCAATCCGTGCCCCCCATACCCGCGCCTCGTCCAGGATGGCCGCCGGGTCCAGGGTCGTGGGCTCGCCGTCGCGGATCAGGTGCCGGCCGGCCACCCAGACCTGTTGGACTTGGTCGCGTCCGGCTGCGTAGACGACCTGGGAGACCGGATTGTAGACGGGTTGGGTATCCGGGTCCCGTAGGTCGAGGGCTACCATGTCTGCGGATTTGCCGGTCTCGAGGGAGCCGGTCTCGGCGTCGATGCCGAGGGCCCGGGCCCCGTTCAAGGTCGCCATCCGCAGGGCAGTATAGGCGGGCAACGCCGCCGGGGAATCGGCCACGCCCTTGCCCAACAGGGCCGCGGTCCGGAGCTCGCCCATCATATCCAGGTCGTTGTTGCTGGCCGCCCCGTCGGTCCCCAGGGCGACATTCACGCCTGCGGCAAGGAGCCGGGCCGCCGGACAGAAGCCGGCGGCAAGCTTCAGATTCGACTCCGGGCAGTGGACCACATGGGCGTTAGCGTGGGCGACGGCCGCGATCTCCGCGGCCTCGAGTTGGGTCATGTGCACCGCCACCAGATTCGGTCCCAAGAGGCCCAGGCGCTCCAGCCGGGCCAGGGGCCGCTCGCCGTGGTCGCGCAGGGATTGGACGACCTCGTCGTGGGTCTCGTGCAAATGGATGTGTACTGGCACGTCCAACTCGTTGGACAGGGTACGGATGCGCTCGAAGGGGCCGTCGGACACCGAGTAGGGGGCATGGGGGGCGAAGGCGGTGCAGATCAGGGCATGGTCGCGGTAACGGTCGTGGAGCGCCAGGCCCTTGCGTAGGTACTCCTCCGGTGTCTCGGCGAAGCGGGTGGGAAAGTCCACCAGGATCATGCCGGCGACGGCCCGCATACCGATGTCGGCCGCGGCCTTGGCGGTGACCTCGGCAAAAAAGTACATATCGTTGAAGCAGATGGTGCCGCTCTTGAGCATCTCCAGGGCGGCGAGCCGGGTCCCGGCACGGACGAACTCAGGCTCCGCCCACCGCTGCTCCGCCGGCCAGATATGCTGGTTGAGCCAGGTCATCAGCGGCAGGTCGTCTGCCAATCCCCGCAGCAGGACCATGGGGGAGTGGGTGTGGGCGTTGATGAGCCCCGGGATCAGGACATGGCCCGGAAGCTCGATCTCCTGTGCGGCCCGGATGTGGGCGCGGGCCTCCGCGGTCGGCAGCAGGGCCCGGATGCGTCCCCCGCTAACCGCCAGGCTGTGATCCGTGAGGATGCTTGCGGCGGCGTCGACGGGGACGATCCATTGGGGGTGGAGGAGAAGCTCTGCTTGCATGGGAGAGATTTCCCTGGAGAGTAGTCGGCCAATCGGGTCACGATAGGCGCAAATCAGCGGTAAGGATACCTCCCTGGGAACCGCAAGTCCCCTTATTGTCGGTCCGGCAATGCCATCGTTCGGTATCAGCGCTGTCCGGCATTGTTGGGTGCTGCCCGAGAAGGCGTCGTGTTGCGTTACGCCGCGTTTGAACCGTGCCTGTCCGGGCACGGTCCTGGGTTATTTGGCGTTGGTTGTGGGAAAAGATCCCTCCTGCGTCGGGACAAACCTGACGTGTTGGGTTACGGCGCGTTCGGCCTTGTCGCTGTACTTCGGGATCGGACAGCGCGCCTAACCCAACCTACATTTAACGCGAGGTCCGCGCAGGCAGGCTGCGCGGGGGGGGGGGCATGTGGGTGTAGGTTGCGTTAAGACGCCGGCACTGACGCCACCCCAGATGCACGAGCCTTGGTGCGTCGAACGCAACAGGTCAAACCCTGTCCCGACGCAGGAGGGATCTTTCTTGTCCCGTCGCAGGAGGGATCTTTTCCCTCCGGACAACGCCAAATCATTCAGGATCGCTACTCTGACGTCCGGATTGTTTTGACCTCCTCCTTATCCTGAACTAAGCTTCTTTCCACGCTTAAAAATTGATGACCTATCGACAGCAAATCCCGACGCTCCAGCGTCGACAAGCGACCAGGTAAGCCGGCACAAGCCAACCCATGTTGGCCCAGAGGGGTAGAGTCCGCTGGAGCGGACAAGACGGCGTTCCCACGCCGGAGCGTGGGAACGAGCGCGGGACGATGGCCCATTAAAAATTTACCACTATCTGTGCTGAAATGAGGTACGAGGGTGCAACCGGGTCCCGACGGTAACCATATAGTCTCCCTCAGCTACCGCGACGCCGGGGTCGATATCGACGCGGGCAATGCCTTGGTGGAGCGCATCAAGCCTCTGGCCGCCGCGACCTTCCGGCCCGGGGTCGTCACCGGCCTCGGGGGATTCGGGGCCCTGTTTGAATTGCCTCCGGGCCGCTACCGCCGACCAGTGCTGGTCTCAGGGACCGACGGCGTAGGGACCAAGCTCAAGCTGGCCCTGGCGCTCGGCCGCCATGACACGCTGGGCATCGACCTGGTCGCCATGTGCGCCAATGATATCCTGGTCGCCGGGGCCGAGCCTCTGTTCTTCCTCGACTACTATGCTACCGGCCGTCTGGATCTGGAGGTTGCTACCTCGGTGGTGGCAGGCATCGCCAGGGGGTGCGAGCTCGCCGGCTGTGCCCTGGGCGGCGGCGAGACGGCGGAGATGCCGGGCATGTACGCCCAGGGAGACTATGATCTGGCCGGGTTCTGCGTCGGCATCGTGGAAAAAGACCAACTCCTGACCCCCGAGCGGGTGCGGCCGGGAGATGTCTTGATCGGGCTGGCCTCCTCCGGGGCCCACGCCAATGGTTACTCCCTGATCCGAAAGGTCATCGAGATATCGGGGGCGGATCTCACCGCGCCCCTGGGCGCTTCCACTCTCGGTGAGCTGCTGCTCGCCCCGACCCGGATCTATGTCAAACCCCTGCTCAACCTGATCAGGGAGCTACCGGTCCACGGCATGGCCCACATCACCGGCGGCGGTCTTCCCGAGAACCTGCCCCGCATGCTGCCCCAGGGGGTGCGGGCATGCATCGATCCGGATTCCTGGCAACGCCCGGCGGTGTTCGACTGGATACAGTCCCAGGGCGCCGTAACCACACCGGAGATGCTGCGCACCTTCAACTGTGGGGTAGGTATGGTCGTCTGCACCCCTGCTGCGGACGCCCGACGCGCCTGCGATCTGCTCACCCGAGCCGGAGAGCAGGCTTGGCCCATCGGTCGGATCGAGACCGCGGAAGGGACCCCGGAAGTGGTCTTCACGGGAGGGGATAGCGAGTGACGGCGCTCACCCTTGCGTTGTATTACTTCGCCTTGTATCATCCAGATATTCAGGTACAAAATATTGCGTACTGGTAGCCTACAAACCACAAGATCTTGTGTTTTCATCGCGACGAGCAATTGCTCACTCTATTGCGAGAAGCCGTAACACAGCGATCGGGTGCGAGAGGTTAGGTGTCGCAAAGGAATATTCGAACATGAAAAATATACCAATACAGGTAGTGGTACTCATCTCCGGCAGCGGCAGCAATCTGCAGGCCCTCATCGACGGAACCCAGGCGGACTTGCCCATCCAGATCCGTGCCGTGATCAGCAATGAGCCGGATGCCTTCGGCCTGGAGCGCGCCCACCGGGCCGGCATCGAGACGCGGGTCCTGAACCACCGGGACTATCCGAGCCGGAAAGACTACGACGACGCCCTGGGCGCTTTGATCGATAAATTCGAGCCGGGTCTGATCGTCCTGGCGGGTTTCATGCGCATCCTTACCCGGGAGTTCGTAGACCGCTTTCGAGGGCGTATGCTCAACATCCACCCCTCCCTGCTCCCCAAATTCCGGGGCCTCCACACCCACCAACGCGCCCTGGAAGCCGGCGAGACCGTCCATGGGGCCAGCGTGCACTTCGTCACCGAAGCGCTGGACGGCGGTCCGGTGGTGTTACAGGCCAGGGTGCCCGTGGAGCCGGGAGACGATCCGGAAAAGCTCGCCGCGCGGGTGCTGAGCCAAGAACACCGCATCTATCCCCAGACGGTGCGTTGGTTCGCCGAAGGCTGGTTACAGGTAGACGAAGACGACAGACTATGGTTCGGCCGCCAACTCCTATCACAACCCTTACGGTTGGATGCAGCCGGCCGACCCCGGCTCGACGGTCGGGCTCTACCACCACCCAATGACGACCCGGCAGACCCCTTGCCCTCCTGGTCATCAGTACCAGTGAGCCAGCCAGCTGCCGTCGCTACTTCTCATTCCTAGCGCCGCTAGCCTCCGTGGTCCCTGTACTCTTGCCGGCGACGGAAATCATCTTCTGCACCAAATCCCAGGACGCCAGGGTGCCGGTAAGATAGGGCTGCAAGAGCTTGAGGGGATCGTACTCATCGACCCCCTCGACCATGCGTTTGCGCAGCTTATCCAGCATCTCGCGCTGAATCGGCTCTACATCCGGTAGGCCCAACAGCCGGCGCAGCTCCTCGGGACTCATGTCAATATCGAGCTTGATGTTCATGGTGGACTCTTAGGGGCTGTCTGGTTAAAACGAACCCTAAACCTCGTGTTGCCTTACGCCGCGTTCGGCGCCGTGCTTATCCGGGCGCGGTTCTGGATTATTTGGCGTTGGTTGTGGGAAAAGATCCCTCCCGCGTCGGGACAAACCTGACGTGTTGGGTTACGGCGCGTTCGGTCCTATCGCTGTGCTTTGGGATCAGACAGCGCGCCTAACCCAACCTACACTTAACGCGAGGTCCGCGCGGGTCGGCAGCGCGGAGGGTCATGTGAGTGTAGGTTGCGTTAAGACGCCAACACTGACCTGACAGATGATCAGCGAGCCTTTGGGCGTCGAACGCAACACGTCGCCCCTCCCAACAACGTCAAATAATTCAGGATTGCTTTTAACCAGACAGCCTCTTAGGTTACAAGACGTGCCGGGAACCCCGGATCTTGTGCGCCCCGCAAGTGCGGCTCAATGGCGGCTGAAGCGGGGCGGCACCGACTCCGAAGGCGCCGGCTCGTCCACTACGAGACCTTTGTGGACCCGCCGCCCCACGAGCAGACAGGCCCGCTCGAACGCCTGCTCCGCCTCCCCGGCGTGCCACGCCCATTCCATCGGCGACACCGAGGCCGGGATCTGCCAGTGACCGATGGTCAGCACATTGGCGATGCGGATCTCCAGGGTCCAGTCGTGCCAAACCATCTTCGGATCCTCGTCCTCGTAGAACTCCTGCTCGGCGAGCCGAATATAGTTACCTGCCGTATCGTCCATGGACAGCACGCTGGCAACCACCAGCTTCTCATCGATACAGCTCGACCAGCCGGTGTGAACGGTCGAGGCGGTCGCCATCAAGGCATGGATGAGCAGGGCGGGGGTCAGCTCCAAGCGCAGCGAACTGCTCCAATCCGGCTCCGTTGCGTCCTGTTCTTCGGTCATCTGGCACTCATTTTATTCGTGACAGCGTCCCGCTGAAATTTGAGCACCACCGTGGCATAGGGGGGAAGGGTGAGACAGATGGAGTACTCACGGCCGTGGATCCCATGCCGTTCCGTCCTCGCGCCGCCCTCGCTGCCCCAATTACCGCCACCATAGACCTCGGCGTCGGTGTTCAACACCTCTCGATAGTAGCCCTCCTCGGGCACCCCGATCCGGTAGTTGGGCCGCACCACCGGGGTAAAATGGGTCACCGCGATCACGAACTCGCTCCGGTCTTTGGCGTAACGGGCGCAGGAAAGGATGCTGCAATCCTCGTCATTGGTATCGATCCATTCAAAACCGCTCGCTTCGGCATCCAGCTCGTGCAATGCCGGGGTCTCGCGCACCAGCTGGTTGAAATCGCGAATGAGCCGCTGCACCCCCAGGTGCATCGGATCCTGAAGTAGATGCCAGTCCAGGCTGATGGTGCTGTTCCATTCCCGGTTCTGGGCGAACTCCGTGCCCATGAACATGAGTTTCTTCCCCGGCATGGCGTAGGTCAGACCCAGCCAGGCCCGTAAGGTGGCGAACTGCTGCCAGCGGTCCCCCGGAATCTTGTTGATCATGGCGCCCTGACCGATGGAGACATGGTCGTGGGAGATCGGCAGTACGAACTGTTCGTCGAAGGCGAAATTGAGGGGATTGATCAGCTCATAGTGATAATACTTCCGGTGTACGGGGTGACGACCCAGATAACGCAGGGTGTCGTAGGCCCACGCGGAGTTCCAACGGAGGCTGAAACCCAGACCCCCGGCTTTCACGGCGCCGGTGATCCCCTTGCGCAGGGACGAATCCTCGGCAATCATCAAGACGTCGGGATACTTGTCACCGACCAGCGTGGTCAACCGACGGATGAAAGCGAGGGCCTCCAGACTCTCGTTGCCACCGTCTTTGTTGGGTACCCATTGGCCTTCGCCGCGCCCATAGTCGAGGTAGAGCAGCTTGGCGAGGCTATCGATTTTCAGTCCGTCCAGATGGAATTGGTCGAGCCAGTACAGGGCATTGGCGAGCAGGTAGTTGACCACCGTCGGGCTGCCGAGGTTGTAGAGGGGCATATCCCAATCCGGGTCCCGGCGATGGTGAGGGTCGGCGTCCTCGTAGAGTGCGGTCCCGTCGAACCGGGCCAGTCCCTGGGGCTCGCTCGACAGGAAATTGGGCACCCAGTCGACGACGACGCCGATGCCGGCACGGTGGCAGGTATCGACCAGATACCGGAAGTCATCCGGGCTGCCGTAGCGGCTGGTGGGGGCGAACAAGGCCGAGGGCAAAAAGCCTACGGTATCATCGAACGTATGCTCGCTGACCGGCAGCAAGGCGATGTGCGTAAAGCCGAGATCGGTGACGTATTCCACCAACTCGTCCGCCAGCTCGCGATAGCTGAGCCAGCGGTGGTCCTCTTCCGGCTTTCTGCGCCATGAACCCGGATGGACCTCATAGAAGGTCAAGGGCGTCTCTCGACCTTGTTTTTGCCTTCTCCGCTCGAGCCAGGCGCCATCGCGCCAGCGGTAGGTTCCCAGCTCCCGGACCAGCGAAGCGGAGCCGGGAGGACGCTCGGCACCCAGGGCATAGGGATCGGATTTGAGTACCGAATCGGCACCCGGCGCGGCCTTGATTTCGTATTTGTAGAGATCGCCGCTGGCCGCACCCGGAATGAAGATCTCCCACACCCCACATTCGTGGCGCAGGCGCATACCGTGCCGGCGCCCGTCCCACCCGTTGAAATCGCCCACTACGGCCACGCGAGCGGCATGTGGCGCCCAAACCGCAAAGGCGACCCCTGCGACGCCTTCGACCTCGGTGGGATGCGCGCCCAAAATCCGGTAGCTCGACCAGTGGGTGCCTTCACTCAGTGCGCGCGCGTCGGCATCACTGAGCACGGGTGGGAAGCGATAGGGGTCTTCGATCGCTTGCTCGCCTTCGGGGGTCCTTACTCGCAGCCGATAGGGAAAAGGCCCTCCCCGCCCCTGGATCGTGCCGACGAACAGGCCTTCGTCATGGACCTGTTGCAGGGCCGCCACCGCCTTGCCGGTGGCAATGTCCAGGACTTCCACGGCGCTTGCCTCGGGCACGAAAACCCGCACCGTCACCGCCCCCGGGGTCGTGGCCGCATGCATCCCGAGGAAGGCGAACGGATCCGCATGCTCCGCGTTGAGCAGGGCCTCCACATCCCGGGTGTCCACCACGGGCGGGGGCAACCCCTCGGCCCCGATACCACCGATGGGCCCCTTGGGCTCTTGCGGAAGATCGGCGGTTCTTCGGGGCGGCGCCGGCTTCTTTTTTGCTGCAACCGGTTTGCGCGGCGGCTGGGGCTGGACCGGATGATCCCGGACGGCCGCCTTGGCGATCGCCTGGGCCGCGGAGACATGTGGCGCACCCTTGCCGGTCCGGGCTTGAGCGGCGTCCTTATCGGTTGCGGCCTGCTTCATGACCGCCATGGCATCGATCGCGGAATGGACGGTCGGGCCGTCGGAGCTGCCGGCAGCATCGGGGCCAACGGTCTGCTCGCGAGGCGGGGGCTGGACCAATGCGTTGGGCACCACCGGCTTTGCCTTGGCGTCGGCGGTCACCGCCGAATCGGCAGCCGAAGCCGGCTGTGCCTGGGTGCCTGGAGGTGTCTTTGCGGCAGGCCCCGGCTTCGCGGCGTCCGCACGAGCGGCCCTTGTCTTCTTCGAGCCTTTGCCGGCGGTCGATCCGGCGGCTGAAGCCGACTGTGCCTGAGTACCTGGAGGCGTCTTTGCGGCAGACTCCGGCTTCGAGGCGTCCGCACGAGTGGCCCTTGTCTTCTTCGAGCCTTTGCCGGCGGTCGATCCGGCAGCCGAAGCCGACTGTGCCTGGGTGCCTGGAGGCGTCTTTGCGGCAGGCTCCGGCTTCGAGGTATCCGCACGAGCAGTCGTTGTTTTCTGCGATTCCTTACCGGTGGTTGGTTGGGTGGTCGGTGCTGATTTCTTGGCGGTCATCTGGTCGGTTCCCTTCCATATACATGACGTTACTGACATATGGGAGTCTGTCGAGCTGGGTATCCATGCGATCCCGCGTCGGAAGGGCTCCCGGCAGCAGGTTCAGGCGGTATCACAATCAGGCGGTCTGCGGACCCATTCCGCATTATACTGACCTCCCCCGCTGCGGAGTACAAGCCCGTCCTCGAGTCCAGCTACCAGCCACTAGTCTGGTTGCGTCCTTGCCCTGGAGATATACGGGCTAAAGCAGGATCGGAGCCAATGCCTTGGCTGCCGGGTTGACGGGCGCCTCCGGTTCGGTGGAGAACCGGTACCCCCGCGCGAGACAGAAGGCCAACCATCTGGACAAGAACAGGTTGACCTTCCATTTGGCCTCCAGGGCGGGATACGGGTAATGCGTGTGAACCGGCAGCGCCGTCTGGCGCAGACCCAAGACCTCCACCTGACCGGCGTCATGATAGGCGCGCAGCAGGGTATCCGGATCGGGATCTGGGGTCCTATGGAGCTTGCCGTCGTGGTGTGGAAAGTAATAGGTAAGCCGCAGCAATGTCGTGTAGGGTGCCTGCTCCAGGACTTCCAGGAAAAGGTCCTGATCCCGGCCGACGACCGAACACGCCTCACCTTGGAGCCCACGCAGATCGGGGACCAACCGCAGCAAGGCGCGGTAGTTCTCCTCGCACAGGTCCATCAGATTACCGACCGTCGGGCGCCCCGACCCGATAAGAACCGTTTTCCAGGGGTACCGGGGCGCCTGCATGGTGCAACATGGACGTCAGGCGATCGCCTGCGCTTGGGCTGCGACCTGCCTACGCACCTCGGCCATGTCGAGCCCCTTTGCCTGCTCCAGGAGCTGGCGGAACGCGGCTTCGGGAAGCGCCCCCGGCTGGGCAAAGACGATAACCTGCTCGCGGAAGATCATCAGGGTAGGGATGGAGCGGATCTGGAAGTGGGCGGCAATCTCCTGCTCCTCTTCCGTGTTGATCTTGGCGAACAGGATATCGTCATGATCTTCCGAGACCTTGTCGTACACGGGGGCGAACGAACGGCAGGGTGCACACCAAGACGCCCAGAAATCCACGATCACGAAATCCTTGTCTTTGATTGTCTGCTCGAAGTTGTCTTTGCTCAGCTCTACGACGGCCATTGGCTCCACCCGATTGGAAGAAATGAGATCCGATACTACCAGAATCTCCTTCGCACCGCAGTTTACCCGGATCATCGGCAGTGGCTCAGTTTGAAAATTTTATGCTTGGCCGCTCACTTTCCGGCCCATTTAACGCCACGACGCAATGGCGCCAAGACGCAAAGTTTCTTTGTTCTTTCTTTGCGTCTTGGCGTCCTTGCGTCATTGCGTTTTTTCACAATTTCCGTTTTTTCGCGAACTGAGCCACTACCGGATCATCCGACGCAGATGCTCCTTGGCTAACTCTCTGGGGGGTAGTGGTTAATATTTAAATGATTTGTTGGGCACACCGCCGTCCAAAGATGCGGTTCGCTGCCTACCTGCCCCGTCCATGGGGCGGTAGGCAGGCGCTCACCACATCCTACCGGCTTTGCCCAACCTATGAGCTTCGCCCCTCTCCCACCGAGGGTGTCACAAAAGGCACCGATCTTCTTCGGGAGGCTTGATGGACGTTCGCCCTGTAGGTTCGGTTTTTCGATGGGCAATCCCCTCCCCTTTCCATTAACATACCTTCTTCCAAGCCGACCGGGACCGCACGCCAGATGAAACGATTGATCCTTACCGCCGCCTCCATTGCTACCGCCGCGTTGCCGGCGGCGGTCCACAGCGGAACCGAGCCCAAGGCCTACCCGGAGCCGCCCGAGCTACCGCCTCCGGCCTATCAAGGCGAGACGGTGGAGCCCCAGGTCACCATCATCGAGACCGGGCAGGACACCATCTACGAGTATCGGGTGCGCGGTCGGCTCTATATGGTAAAGGTGCAGCCCCAGATCGGCCCCCCCTACTATCTCCTGGACACCACGGGGGACGGCCAACTCGATGCCCGCAGGGATCGGGTGTGGAACAATGCGTTACCCCAGTGGGTGTTGTTCAGCTGGTAGGTCGGGCAAATCCCGTAGGATGCGGTGAGCGCGGGAGATCCTTCAGGATGGCACTGCCGGGTGGCGCGAACCGCATCGATGGTGCGGTGAGCGCGGTAGGTCTTACAGGATGGCATCCCGAGGAGGCACGAACCGCATCGATGATGTGGTGAACGGTTGAAGGCGGGATGCGCTACGCTTTCCCGCCCTACGGGTTACGTGCAAAATATGCAGAAACGGGATCCTAGGGTCGGACGTGGGCACCGCCACAGCGGCGCATCTTTACCCAACCCAGAATATGTCCCGTCTGACTCCCCGGCGCACGCTTATCAACGAGACCGCCGATGAGACTTAAGCGCGTGTCGCCCCCAGGGAACGGTGTCACCCTGCGCTCCCTGGTTGCCGCCCTGGAAGCGGTCGCCGACCGGACCGGGCGCCTCGTCTCCTGGCTTTCCTTCTTCATGGTGCTGATCGCCTTCCTGGTGGTGGTGCTGCGCTACGTCTTCGATCTGGGCTGGATCGCCATGCAGGAGTCGGTGACCTATATGCACGCCGCCCTGTTCACGCTCGGGGCGGCCTATACCTTGCGGCGTAACGGCCATGTGCGGGTGGATATCTTCTATCAGAAGTTGTCCCGGCGGGGACGCGCCTGGGTGGACCTCCTGGGTACGCTGCTGCTCCTGATACCGGTTTGTATCTTCATCGCCTGGGTCGGCTGGGACTATGTACGCAAGTCCTGGGAGGTCATGGAAGGCTCGCGGGAGGCGGGAGGCATTCCCGCCGTTTATCTGCTCAAGACCCTGATGATCGTCATGCCGGCCCTGGTGCTGATCCAGGGGTTGGCCTGGATTCTGCGTACCGGGTTCTTTTTGGCCGGTGTCCAGGGGATCCCCCCGCCGGACGAGGACGACGGCAATGCTTGAGCTCATGCCCCTGTTTCTGTTCCTGGGGGTGGGCTTGGTGCTCCTGGCCGGCTATCCGGTGGCCCTGTCCCTGGGCGGGACGGCGCTGGTCTTCGCCCTGGTGGGAGACTGGTTCGGTCTGTTCGATCCGGCCTTCATCGCCGCCCTTCCCAACCGGATCTACGGGGTCATGACCAACGAGACCCTGATCGCCGTGCCCCTGTTCGTATTCATGGGCGTGATGCTCGAACGCTCGCAGGTGGCGGAGAGCCTGTTGGACACCATGGCCATGTTGTTCGGACCCTTGCGCGGTGGTCTGGGGATCTCCGTGACCCTGGTGGGGATGCTGCTCGCGGCCAGCACCGGGATCGTGGGCGCTACCGTGGTGACCATGGGTCTGCTGTCCCTGCCCACCATGTTACGGCGCGGCTACAGCCCGGGGATCGCCGCGGGCACCATCTGCGCCTCCGGAACCCTGGGTCAGGTCATCCCGCCGTCCATCGTCCTGGTGCTCCTGGGTGACGTGCTCTCCGCTGCCTACCAGCAGGCCCAACTCGATATGGGACTGTTCGCACCGGAGACGGTATCGGTCGGGGACCTGTTCGTCGGCGCCCTCATCCCTGGACTGGTGTTGGTGCTGCTGTACCTGCTCTACCTGCTCGGGGTGGCCTGGCTGCGTCCTGAGGCCGTGCCGGCCATCCCCAAATCCGAGCGGACGATCGCGCCGGGCGTGCTGTGGCGACGGGTGCTCCTGGTGCTCCTGCCCCCTTTGCTGCTGATCGTGGCGGTGCTGGGCTCCATTCTCTGGGGCGTGGCTACGCCGACGGAGGCCGCCTCCGTGGGGGCGGTGGGGGCCATGCTGTTGGCCTGGTCGCGCCGCCGACTCGACCTCGGGACCCTGCGGGAGGTGATGGTTCAGACCACCAATGTCACCAGCATGGTCTTCCTCATCCTCATCGGCGCGGCCCTGTTCTCCCTGGTGTTCCGCGGTTTCGGGGGTGATGAGCTGGTGACCGAGCTCCTCAGCGGGCTGCCGGGCGGTACCCTAAGCGCCGTTGCCCTGGTGATGCTGGTGATGTTCCTGCTCGGGTTCATCCTCGACTTCATCGAGATCACCTTCGTGGTGGTCCCGATCGTGGGGCCGGTGCTGCTAGGAATGGGATTGGACCCGGTGTGGCTCGGGGTGATGATCGCCATCAACCTGCAGACCTCCTTCCTGACCCCGCCCTTCGGCTTCGCCCTGTTCTACCTGCGCGGGGTGGCACCGCCCCAGGTCAAGACCGGCCACATCTACCGCGGTGCCATTCCCTTTATCCTCATCCAATTGCTGATGTTGGGGGCACTGGCACTGTGGCCGCAGATCGCCACCTGGCTGCCGGGCCTGGTTTACAGCTGATATGAAGGTACGAAGTAGGGTGGGTTGTGCCCACCAATACGGCGCCTACCCGGTAGGCACAGCCCACCCCACGTCTTCCTTCTACCCGACCTGGGCCTTCTTCAGGGCCGCGGGCGGCAATGCGAAGGTGGACCGGATCAGGTCGTTGTCCAGGCCCACCAGCTGAGGTGGGGGCTTAATTTCGGTTCAAACTGTCCCGCGGCCAACCAACCGCAGATGGGGATGTTGGGCACGGGCCATCCTAAAGATGCGGTTCGCTGCTTGCCCGTGCGTCCCTGCACGCAGACAGGCGCTCACCGCATCCTACGAGCTACCCCCACCCGGACAGGGATGAGCCGGGCGCAGAGATTTTCGAGCCTCGTTGTAATGCCTCCCGAGGTCTTGTACAGTATCTACATCATAGATACTCGCAGGACTCACAATGCAGACACTCGTGAAAAAATGGGGTAACAGCGCCTCGGTGCGCATCCCCGCCACCGTGATGGAAGCCGCCGGCCTTTACCTGGACGACCCGGTAGATGTGCGCGCAGAAGACGGACACATCGTCATTGAGCCAATGCACCCACGTGAATACGATCTTGCGCAGCTGCTGGCCGGAATCACCTCGGACAACTTGCACGCCGAAGTCAGCACTGGCCCGGCGGTCGGTAACGAGGCGCTCTAACCGATGGCTCGCCGCTACCTGCCTGAGGCCGGCGACATTGCGTGGCTGGGCTTTGACCCGCAAGCAGGCCACGAACAGGCCGGGCACCGGCCCGCCCTGGTGCTCAGCCCGGCAACCTATAACGGTAAAACCGGTTTGATGCTCTGTTGTCCTATGACAACAAGGATCAAAGGCTATCCGTTCGAGGTGCTGATCGCCGGTAATCCCCCAAGTGTGGCGCTGGCCGATCAGGTGAAATCCCTCGATTGGGTTGCGCGCAAGGCGAGTCGCAAGGGACAGGCCGCTGCCTCCGAATTAGCCGAGGTCCGGGCAAAACTGATTGCCCTGATCGGAAAACCTTGATACCAATCGGGTAGTAGGCGAGGGTAATAGGTAAGTTTCAAGTGGGAATATCCGGCAGTCGATAGTCGTTCTGAATTTCTACCACTTGAAAATTTACCACTACCACTGAAGTATCCCCACAAACCAGCCTCTGGCTCCCACGCTCCAGCGTGGGAGCAAATCCAGACGCTCCAGCGTCATGAAACCTTGGCCGCTGGAGCGGCCACAACGGCATTCCCACGCTGGAGCGTGGGAACGAGCCATTAGGGCATCGTGACAGCTCATTCGCTCCATAACTCGTTGTTTTAGATTGCAATAATGTGGGGGTACCTCAGCCACTACCACATTTTTTATCCGCAAGTGATGAAATCGGATCGGTCAGGTGGGGTGGATTTCTGAAGATCGAGGTGAAAATCGATGCAAATTGCCAACCCCATCTACGATGTCGTATTCAAATATCTTATGCAGAATAACGAGATCGCCATCTTGATCCTCTCGACCATCCTGGATGAGGAGATCATGGCACTGGATTTTCTTCCCCAGGAAACCTCCATGGCGTTGGAAAATCGCTCGTTCACCGTATATCGGCTGGATTTTTCCGCCCGGATAAAAGCCCGGAACGGCGCTATCAAACAGGTCATCATCGAGATCCAAAAGGCCAAGTTCGCCGCCGATATCATGCGCTTTCGCCGTTATCTCGGGGAACAATACAAGCAAGGATTCACGCTCGAAGGAGACAGCAAGGTCCAAAAGGCTATCCCCATCATCAGCATCTATTTCCTGGGGTATCAACTCAAGCACGTGAAGGTGCCGGTCATCAAGGTGCTCAGAAACTACTATGACGCCGCCACCGGGCAAGCAATCTCCGCGCGGGAGGAATTCATCGAGAGCCTGACCCACGATAGCTTCGTGATTCAGATTCCCTACCTGGGGCCGGAATACAAAACGGCCGCGGAACGACTCTTGGCCGTTTTCGACCAACACCTGATAGTATCGGGTGACGAGCATATCCTGAATATTGATGAGGCTGCCTATCCGAAAGAATATCGACCGGTAATCCGCTGGTTGAATCGGGCCATCACCGAGCCGGAGATAAGACAGACCATGGACGTGGAGGATGAGATCCTGGCGGAGCTGGAGGATATGGAACGACAGATCGCGGGAATGGGCCAGGCCCTGGAGGAGAAGGACAAGACTCTGGAGGAGAAGGACAAAACTCTGGAGGAGAAGGACAAGGCCCTGGAGGAGAAGGACAGGGCCCTTAAGGAGAAGGACAGGGCACTGGAAGAAAAGGACAAACTGATTGCGGAGCTACGACAATTAGGTAGTGGGTAAGCTCAAAGTGGGGACCGAGCCGACAACTGACAGTGGTTGCCGGTTGCAGAGAGCCACTTGGATCTGAACGCGCCGTAACCCGACAGCCAAGGAAAACCACGAATCACGCGAACTTTCGCGGATCGATTCGCGTTGATTCGCGTTGATTCGCGCGATTCGTAGTTTTCCCTGAAGCCGGGGTCAACCCCCGGCGAGCATCATGCTCATCATCAGCTGGTTGAGCCGACCCACGAAGGCGGCGGGGTCATCGAGCTGTCCGCCCTCGGCCAGCTGGGCCTGATCGAACAGGATCATCCCTAAGTCGTTGAAACGGGACTCGTCCCCCTCGGCCTCCAGGCGTTTCACCAGCGGGTGATTCGGATTGACCTCCAGGGTCGGTTGGGTGTGGGGGGCCTCCTGACCCACGGATTTGAGCACCCGGGCCAGGTTAGCGCTCATGTCATACTCTCCCACCACCAGACAGGCAGGAGAGTCCACCAGCCGGGTACTCACCCGCACCGCGGCGACCCGCTCCCCCAGGCCCTTCTTGAGCCTCTCCAACAGCTTGCCGTGCTCACCGGCCGCTTTCTCCTGCTGCGCCTTCTCTTCCTTGTCCGCCAGGTCGCCCAGATCCAGATCGCCCTTGGTAACCGACTGTAGGTGCTTACCCCGGTACTCGGTCAGACCGCTGACCAGCCACTCGTCCACCCGGTCGGACAACAGCAGCACTTCCAGTTCCTTCTTGCGGAAGACCTCCAGGTGCGGACTGTGGCGCGCTGCCGCCGGACTGTCGGCGGTGATGTAATAGATCTTGTCCTGGCCCTCCTTCATCCGCTCGATATAGGCGTCCAGGGTCTCGGTCTGGGCCTCGCCCTCGGTCGCCGTGGTCGCGAACCGCAACAGGCCGGCAATGCGCTCGCGATTGCCGTAGTCCTCCGCCGGCCCTTCCTTGAGCACGGTACCGAACTCCTTCCAGAAGGTCTGGTAGTCATCCGGCTTGTCCTTGGCCATGGACTCCAACAGGCCCAGGATGCGCTTGGTGTTGGCCTGGCGGATGGTGTCGATCTTGCGGTTGTGCTGCAGGATCTCGCGCGAGACATTGAGCGGCAGGTCGTCGGAATCCACCACCCCCTTGACGAAGCGCAGATAGCGGGGCATGAGCTTGTCCGCCTCGTCCATGATGAAGACCCGGCGCACGTAGAGCTTGACGCCGTGCTTCTGCTCCCGGTCCCAGAGGTCCCAGGGGGCCCGCTTAGGCAGATACAACAAGGCGCTGTATTCGTTGGTGCCCTCCACCCGGTTGTGGGCCCAGGCCAGGGGCTCGTCGAAGTCGTGGGAGATGTGTTTGTAGAAATCCTGGTACTCGCTGTCCTCGATCTCGGACTTAGCGCGCATCCACAGGGCCGTGCCCTGATTGACCCGCTCGTACTCCGGCGCCTGCTCCGCGTCCTGCTGTTTGTCTTTGTCCTTGTCCTCTGCATCGGGCATGGCCTCCTTGCGCATCTCCACCGGCAGGGCGATGTGATCCGAGAACTTGCCGATGATGCTGCGCAGGCGCCAGGCATCGAGAAACTCCTGCTCGTCCTCCTTCAGGTGGAGTATCACATCGGTGCCCCGCCCCGGCTTATCCACCGTCTCCAGGGTGTAGCTCCCCCGCCCGTCCGACTCCCAACGCACCCCGTGCTCGGGGCCCAGACCGGCGCGCCGTGAGACCAGGGTCACCTTGTCCGCGACGATGAAGGCGGAATAGAAGCCTACCCCGAACTGGCCGATGAGCTGACCATCCATGCTCTGGTCGCCGGTCAGCTGCGCGACGAAACGGCGGGTCCCGGAGCTGGCGATGCTGCCGATGGTCTCGGTCACCTCCTGGCGGCTGAGGCCGATGCCGTTGTCCGAGACCGTCAGGGTCCCGGCCTCCTTGTCCAGCTCTACGCGGACCCGCAGCTCCGGATCCTCTTCGAGCAGCCCCTCCTCGGTCAGGGCCTCGAAGCGCAGCTTCTCGGCCGCGTCCGAGGCGTTGGAGACCAGCTCCCGCAGGAAGATCTCCTTGTTGGAGTAAAGGGAGCGGACGACCAGGTCCAGGACCTGACTCACTTCGGCCTTGAATTCCAGGGTTTCCTTGTGTGCTTCTAGGGTCATGTTTCTGCTATCCCCTTATCAAATCAAACAAAAAGTCATGTGCGGCACGGACATGAAAGGATACAATGTAGCCTGAAAAACCCTCCGGTAGGAGGGCCGGGATTCCCGCTCAGGATCGCTCCCGTTACGCCCGTCTTGCCGCGAGCTCGCGCGTCGGGCCGGTCTTGAACCGGCCCTTAAAATCATGCACGTATCACCCTGTGGGCGATGGGAGGGCGGCTGCGCCTAATGTAGGGTGGGTTGCGCCCACCCAGGGCAGTGGCCTGTGTCTATACCTAATGGTTGTGCCCACCATTGCCGGAACCGCACGTCCTGCACGTGGGGATGAATGTAGTCTCAACACACACAAATCAAGGGCTTTGTGAGATGGATGCGAAAATCATCGCTACCCGGCCGTTCGACGGCCAGCGCCCCGGCACCTCCGGTCTGCGCAAGAAGGTCAAGGTCTTCCGGCAACCCGGCTACCTGGAGAACTTCGTCCAGGCCATTTTCGATACCAGGGCAGACCTCAAGGGCGGCGTGCTTGTCCTCGGCGGTGACGGCCGCTACTACAACCGCCACGCCATCCAGATCATACTGCGTATGGCCGCCGCCAACGGCATGAGCAAAGTACTGGTCGGCCAGGGCGGCATCCTCTCCACCCCCGCCGCTTCCTGCGTCATCCGCAAGTACCGGACCCAAGGCGGCATCATCCTCTCGGCCAGCCACAATCCCGGCGGCCCGGACGCAGACTTCGGCATCAAATTCAATACCCCCAACGGCGGCCCGGCCCCGGAGACGGTCACCGAGGCCATCTATGCCCGCACCGGCGAGCTCGACAGCTACCGGACCCTGGAGGCGGCGGACCTGGACTTGGACCGCCTCGGCGAAGTCAAACTCGGCGCTATGACCGTGGCGATCATCGACCCGGTGGCGGATTACGCCGACCTGATGGAGTCCCTGTTCGACTTTACCGCCATGCGCCGGCTCTTCGATTCCGGGGCCTTCAAGATGCGCTTCGATGCCATGCACGCCGTCACCGGCCCCTATGCCATCGAGATCCTGGAGAACCGGATCGGCGCCATGCCGGGCACCGTGATGAACGGCAAGCCCTTAGAAGACTTCGGTAAGGGCCATCCCGATCCCAACCTGGCCCACGCCAAGGAGCTGGTAGCCATGACAAAAGGCGCGGACGGGCTCGACTTCGCCGCCGCCTCGGACGGTGATGGCGACCGCAATATGATCCTGGGTAAGGACTGCTTCGTCACCCCCAGCGACAGCCTGGCGATACTGGCGGCCAACGCCCATCTGATCCCCGGCTATCAGGACGGTATCGCGGGTATCGCCCGCTCCATGCCCACCAGCCAGGCCGCGGACCGGGTGGCCGAGGCCCTCGGCATCACCTGCTTCGAGACCCCGACCGGCTGGAAGTTCTTCGGCAATCTGCTCGACGCCGGGCGCATCACCCTGTGCGGGGAGGAGAGCTTCGGCACCGGCTCGGACCATGTGCGGGAGAAGGACGGCCTGTGGGCAGTGCTGTTCTGGATCAATCTGCTGGCGGCCCGCAAGCAACCCGTCGCCCGGATCGTCAGGGAACACTGGCACGGCTTCGGGCGCAACTACTACACCCGGCACGACTATGAAGCGATGGACGCCCAAGCCGCCGGCGACCTCATGGACTACGTGCGCCGTCTGCTGCCCGGCCTGCCCGGAACCAAGCTCGGCGACTACCGGGTCGAATACGCCGACGACTTCGCCTACACCGACCCCATCGACGGCAGCCGCTCCGGAGGCCAGGGCCTGCGCATCGGCCTGGAAGGGGGCTCGCGCATCATCTACCGCCTCTCCGGCACCGGCACCCAGGGCGCCACCCTGCGCGTCTACCTGGAGTCCTTCGAGCCGGACGCCACCCGGCACAACTGGGAGACCCAAGCGGCCATGCGGCCGCTCATCCTCGTCGCCCGCGAGCTGGCCCAGATCGAGACCCGGACCGGACGGACGCAGCCGGACGTCATCACCTAACTGTAGGGTGGGCTGTGCCCACCGACTCAGGTGGATGGTAGTGCTCAATAGGTAGTGATCGTGTAGTCATCCCATCGAAGAAGGAAAAGGCTCAGCTCGTAGATTGGGCAAAGCCGGTAGGATGTGGTGAGCCGCCGGGCGCGGGACGCGCCCGGCGGCAAACCGTATCAATGGTGTGGTGAGCGCCTGCCTACCGCCCCAGGGACGGGGCAGGTAGGCAGCGAACCGCATCTTTGGACGGTGGCGTGCCCAACAAATCATTTAAATATCGGCTGGTTCCCCAGGCTCCAGCGTGGGAGCAGACCTGGTCCCGACGCAGGAGGGATCTTTTCCCCAAACCGCGCCGAATCATTCAGGATTGCTTTTAACCAGACAGCCTCTTAGATTCCTGATAGACACCGGCGTACGGCTGCCGCCGCACTCCAAGCTTTTAATCTAGGAAAGAACCCTCCAATGACCACCACCGCCGACCCCCTGCGTGATCTCTACCAAAGCCTGAGCGGCAAGGGCGCCGAGCCCCTGGAGCCGGACCACCCCTACTATGTGCCCATCCTGGAGGGGACGCCGGAGAAGGACCCCATCCTGATGCTGTGGCAACGCCTGGACTGGTCCGAATCCGAGAGCGTCAACCTGCTCACCGGCTTTCGCGGCAACGGCAAGAGCACCGAGCTGCGGCGTCTCAAGCAGCTGTTGGAGACAAACAGCGGCGCCAAGGTGTTCCTGGTCAACATGCTGGATTTCCTGTTGATGACTAAGCCCCTGGAGCTGTCGGATTTCGTACTCTCCCTGATGACTGCCCTGGGCCAGGCGGTGGAGCAGGACACGGGCCTGCGCGCCCTGACCCACGGCTACTGGGAGCGGCTGCAGAATTTCCTGACCTCCGAGGTACAGTTGAATGAATTTAAGCTAGATTTCACGCCCGCCAAGCTCGGCCTCAAACTCAAGAACGAGCCCGACTTTAAGGAACGGATCCAAAATCACCTGCGCGGCCACCTGAGCCGGCTCATCGAGGACGCTAAGAACTATGTGGTGGACCTGGTCCAGGCCATCCGCAAAGAGGCAGGGGATCCGGACCTGAAGGTAGTCCTGCTGGTGGATTCGGTGGAGCAGATCCGGGGCGTGGGCACCGAGGCCCAACAGGTCCACGAGAGCGTCGTGGATCTCTTCTCCGGCCAGGCCGACAAACTCGCCTTCAAACAGCTCCATCTGGTCTACACGGTTCCGCCCTATCTGCAAATCCTGTCCCCGAACCAGGGGCGTGCCTTAGGCGGTCACCCCATCGTCTCCTGGCCCAATGTCCATGTGCGCAACCGCAAGGGCGTCCCCGATGCCGCCGGGCTCGAAATCATGGAGGCCATCATCGACCGGCGTCAGGCCGGCTGGCGTGATGTCATCCCGTCGGACACATTGCGCCGGTTGGCGGTCTGCACCGGCGGCGACCTGCGGGATTTCTTCCGCCTGATCCGCGAGTGCGCCGTTACCCTGAGCACCGCCCGGATCGCCCGGCCGGACGCGAATCTGGACCCGGAAATGGTGAAACGAGCCGAGGAACAGCTACGCAACGAGCTATTGCCCCTCGCCGCGGACGACGCCCGCTGGCTCGCCCGCATCCATGTTGCCAAGGACACCGGCCTGGAGACCACGGATGATCTGCCCGATCTGGCTCGCTTCCTGGACGGGAATCTGATCATGAACTACCTCAATGGCGAGCCCTGGTATGACATCCATCCCCTGCTGCTGGAGGAGATCAAACGCCACGCAGATGACCATCGTGCCGAAGAATAGTACGGCAGTGCCGAAGTACCGATAACACGAGTCCGCAAATGGACGCCAATGGACGCAAATCGGTCGTAAAAGATCAGATGTTTTTGTGTCCGCAGATTACGCAGATTCTCACAGATTGTTCCGTTTTTAATCTGCGAAAATCTGTGGATCGATCGAAGCGACCGGACATTTTTCCTATACTCAATCCGAACCTCGGCGGTTTCGCTTGTTACTACCAATCAACGTAAATCAGTCAGAATCGGCTCACCATTACCGACGGTTTTTGATCTCGTTGCATTTATTTGCGTCCATTTGCGTTTATTTGCGGATAACTCTTCTGTGAAGATCCTGCTCGCTCAATGTTATCGGTAATCGAGAGCATCCGTATCAGGGGTGACCGGGCTTGACGACCGAGGCCTCTCTCAACCCGGAAGGCGAGGCCGCCTGGCTGCGCCTCAAGCAACACCTGGAATGGTGTGACAGCTTTGCCCTGGTATTCCTGTTCAGCGACCGGCCCGGCGTTATCGATGTGCTGCGGGAGCGCCTCGCCGCCATCTATCGGGCGCGCGTCACCGGCCTGAAGATCCCGCCGCCGGAAACCCCGGACGCGCTGCTGACCGGGCTGCTGCCGCGCCTGCTCAATCCGCCTCTGTATCAACGGACCCTGGACGCCCCGATCTGGCTGGATCTGACCCGCCCACCCGGTGGCCTATCACCCGAGCAGCAGGCCGCCTGGCAAGAGACCGGTCTGCAATTCCTGGCCCGACTCAACGAACAGCGCGAACCCCTGCGCCGCACCCTGACCAAGCCCCTGATCCTGGTCCTACCGCTGGCGGAACAGGCCCGGATCAAGCGGCTGGTCCCGGATCTGTGGGCCATCCGCCACTTCAGCCTCCGGACCGGGCCCTGGCTCGTCCTGACGGCGGCCCCAGGACCCACCCACCCACCCACCGTCCTGAGATCTCCCACTTAGCGAGACCGGAGCAGGCGCTGGTCCGAGCGGCAACGGCTGCGGACCAGGGTATCCGCGCGGCGTCACCGGCGGACATGCCTTCGATGCCTTGCCGCACCGCGGCCGGATCGGAGAAGCCAGCGGTCGCTGCCTGGCTGGTGAAGATCGCCCGCCGCGGGCTGCCGGATCATTCCAGCCACCAGGGAAGCCCCGGCGCGACCTCTCGGTCTGCTCAATAACGCGGGCAAGACTGATCAGCAACTCTGGCGACTGGCAACGCGCACGCGACGCCTTCACCGAGTCCCTCGAAATCCGGGCCGCCGCATCCTGCAAACGGGTCGGCGAAACCCCAGAGGTCTGGTGCGCGACCTCTCGGTCTCACTCAATAACCTAAGCAAATAATTTCGATCAGGCACTCGGCGATTGAGCCAGGCACGCAACGCTTTACCGAGGCACTCGGAAATCAGCCGCCGCCGCATCCCTCTCCAACGCCTTCGGCGAAACCCTTCAGAGGTCTCCGCGACCTCTCGGTCTGCTCGACAATGTCGCGAACACCGATCAGCAACTCGGCGACTGGTAACGCGCACGACGCCTTCACCGAGTCCCCGAAATCCGCCGCCGCATCCTCCAACGGCCTCGGCGAAAACCCCAGAGGCTCCTCCGCGATCTCTTCGGTCCTGCTCGACAATGTCGCGAATACCGATCAGGCACTCGGCGACTGGCAACAGGTCTGCAACGCTTACCGAGTCCTCGGAAACTGCCGCTGCATCCTCCAACGCCTTCGCGGAACCCCTTAGAGGTCTCCGCGATCTCTCATTCTTGCTTCGACAATGTCGCGGAACACCGATCAGCAACTCGGCGGATCGGCAACGCGCACGCGACGCCTCTACTGGTCTTCCCGAAATCCGCCGTCAGTATCCTCCAACTGGCGAAACCCCAGAGGCTCCGCGATCTCTTCTGGTCTCGCTCAATAAGGTGGGCAAGACTGATCAGCAACGGCGATCGGCACGACGAGTTCCTGCAAAACCGCCGCCGTATCTCCAACGCCTCGAAGTAAAACCTCGTGAAATTTCCGGCATCTCGCCCTCGCCTGGATATAATGCGTCGCGAACACCGATCAGCAACTCGGCGACTGGCAACGCGCACGCGACGCCTTCACCGAGTCCCTCGAAATCCGCCGCCGCATTCCTCCAAACGCCTCGGCGAAGTCCCAGGAGGCCTCCATGGATCTCGTCTCGCCTAATAAGGTGGGCAAGACCGATCAGCAACCGGCGACTGGCAACGCGCACGCGACGCCTTCACCGAATCCCTCGAAATCAGCCGCCGCATCCTGCAACGGGTCGGCGAAACCCCCGAGGCCCTGCGCGATCTCTCCGTCTCGCTCAATAACGTGGGCAAACACGATCAGGCACTCGGGGATTGGAACCAGGCCCGCACCGCCTTCACCGAATCCCTCGAAATCCGCCGCCGCATCCTGCAACGGGTCGGCGAAACCCCCGAGGCCCTGCGCGATCTCTCTATTTCACTCGAAAGAATCGGCAACACCGATCAGGCACTCGGCGATTGTTTTCAGGCACGCAACGTAACGCTTTCACCGTGGAGGTACCGGTACCGCCGCATCCTCCAGCCTCGGCGAAACCCCAGAGGCCCTCCTCATGACCTCGGTCTCACTCGAAAGAATCGGCAACACCGATCAGGCACTCGGCGATTGGAACCAGGCCCGCACCGCCTTCACCGAATCCCTCGAAATCCGCCGCCGCATCCTGCAACGGGTCGGCGAAACCCCCGAGGCCCTGCGCGATCTTTCCATTTCGCTCAATAACGTGGGCAAGACCGATCAGGCACTCGGGGATTGGAACCAGGCCCGCAAGGCCTTTACGGAGGGATTGGAGATTGCCCGGCAGCTGGCCGCGGCCCTACCCGAGCACCAGGATCACAAGCGGCTTCCGGACTGGTTCGAGCGCCGGCTGGCCGAGCTGGCGGCGGCTCAGGAGGAAGACCGAGCTTGATTTGGGTCCGACACTACTTGAAAAATAAGCCTGTAGGGTCCGCTGTGCGGACCTATTCTCTCGTTCCCACGCGCCGCGTGGGAACGTGGAAGCTCCGCGCCGCGGAGTGTCTCGGAGACGCTATGGGCCGTAGCCGCTACCGGCTTGTTGAACCACAAGTGATCGGCTGGCTCGTTCCCACGCTCCAGCGCCTGCCTGTGCGTCTCTGCACGCAGACAGGTGGGAACGCAGTTGTGGCCGCTCCAGCGGCCGAGATCCCTCGCTCCGCTCGAGACAAAGCTTCATGACGCTGGAGCGTCTAGACTTGCTCCTACGCTGGAGCGTGGGAGCCAGAGAAAAAATAAGCCTGTAGGGTCCGCTGTGCGGACCTTCTAAAGGTCAACACGCCCTAAACATCCCCCACAACAGGAGATTGCAGATGTCAGTAAAACCGATTCCGGACGGCTACCGGAGTATCACCCCCTACCTGAGTATCGAGGGCGCGGCCGCGGCCATTGATTTTTATCAGCGGGCATTCGGCGCAACCGAGCACTTCCGTATGCCCACCCCGAGCGGTGGGATCGGCCATGCGGAACTCAAAATCGGGGATTCGACCATTATGCTGGCCGATCCCTGCGCAGAAGAAGGCGCATTCCAAAGCCCCCGAGCACTGGGCGGCTCGCCGGTGGGTCTCCATCTGTACGTGGAAGACGTAGACAAGGTTTTTGCGCAGGCCGTCGCGGCCGGGGCAAAGATCATCCAACCGCTGGAAGACCGCTTCTACGGCGATCGCAACGGCACCCTCGAAGACCCATTCGGACACCTTTGGTTCCTCTCTACCCATAAAGAAGACCTCACGCCGGAAGAAATCGACAACCGGGCTAAGGAATTCTTTGCCAAGCACAACGCCTGATACGGACCTCCATGCGCTGCGGCGCACTCCTATGGACATTCTTGTTTGGGTAGTGGTTAAGGTTTAAATGGAAACATCGCCACGAGCAGGGGGTTGGGTACGCCACAAACCGCACTCCCTCTCCCTCCGGGAGAGAGCCTGTCCCGACGGAGGAGGGAGCCGGAGAGAGGGGATCAAATAAAGCAATGGAGCATAATGAACCGCTCTCCGCTAACCATTTAAAAATTTACCACTACCCTGAATGATTCGGCGCGGTTTGGGGGGAAAGATCCCTCCTGCGTCGGGACAAGCTTGCTCCCACGCTGGAGCGTGGGAGCCAGCAGACGCGCTCCACCCGTAGGATGCGGTGAGCGTGGCAGGTCTTACAGGATCGTCTCAACACACCTACACCAGATTTCATCCCCTGCGCTGCTGGCCCGCGCGGCCTCGCGTTAAGTGTAGCTGGGCTTAGGCGCGCTGGTTCGATCCTGAAGCGCTCCAGCGGGACAGGGCTGAACGCGCCGTAACCCAACACGCGCCGATCCCCCCAACCAACGCCAAATAACCCCGGACCGCGCCCGGACCGGCACGGCGCCGAACGCGGCGTAACGCAACCCGACGCTCGGATCCATTTTAACCAGACAGCTTCGTCGTTTTCTCTTCCGCCTCCTGATCGACCACGACCAGCGGTCAGCAGCTAACTTAATGGCATTGCCCTGCCTGCCGGTCGGTGGGCACAGTCGGTGGGTACAGCCCACCCTACTTGTCGGACCGGAAGCCGGCGGCGCCCAGGGTCGTCAATGCCGCCAGGCCGCGTGGTGGATCACCGCGGTAGATCCGGGTCTGGGGGGTAGCGGGAAAGGTGGCCTGGAAGGTCTCGGCGAGGGTCTTGTCACGTCTCGCCTGGGCGGCACAGCGTGGGCACTCTCCATTCGGTGTCAGTCGGTGGGCACAGCCCAGCCTACCTGCCGGTGTGAGCAGGTTGAGGAAGAGGTGTTGGAGCTGCAATCCCGCCGCCCGACAGGCGGCGACCAGATCCCGACTCTCCTGGAGGGCTAGAGCTGTGGGAATGGCGACCAGCACCAGGCCGGCCTGATCCCGGTTCCTGAGCAGTCCCCGCAGGAACTTGAGATCCTTCGACAATTGCACCAGGCGCCGGCCGAAACGCGGGACGCCGAGGGTGTCTTTGTATTTGAGCAGCAGCTCGAACATGGCCTGCAACCAGTCATCGAGCAATCCCGGTAGCTCGAGCAGCCGGATCAGATGACCGCTCGGCGCCGCGTCGAGCACGAACCGGTCGTAATCGCCTTCCCGCAGGAACACCAGGGCGCGCGCGAGGGCCGCGATCTCATCGATGCCGGGGGGAGCGAAATCCAGCAGTTGTTCCATAACCCGCCGGTCGAAGGTGAAATCCAGGTTGGAGGAGAGCCTGGTGAAGAAGCTCCGCAGCTCTTGGCTGTATGCCGAACGCATGGCCGCGAGCTCGGCCTGCGCATCGACCTCCATCACGGCCAAGCCCTGGGAGAGCGCAACCGGCTTGGGTCCGACGGGGGCTCCGACGGGGACCCTCAAGCAGTCGCTTAAGGAGTGGGCCGGGTCACTGGAGAAGAGTAGGGTGCGCCGATGGGGCTCGGTCGCGGCGATGTGCAGGGCGGTGGCGCAGGCCAGGGTGGTCTTGCCCACGCCGCCCTTGCCGCAGAAGATCAACAGGCGCTGGTCCGGCCCCGGATAGGGGCCGGGCGCTGCGACCCGGACCGGCAGCTGTGCGGTCGCGGGGGAGCTACTGAGGAAATCGAAACTTCGGTCGATGGGTGTTACTTCGTCCCAGAATTCGGCCAGGGCCTTGATGCCGCGGGGCTCCTGCGGCTGCACGGGGAGGCCCCAAAGATACCCGATGCCCTGGAGCGCCGAGGCGTATCGGGCCAGGCACTCCGATTGCTCGGCCCGCACGGCCCGGCAGGTGGGACAGGGGTGGTCGGGATGTAATCGGTTGATTATCAGCTCCGGGGTGGCGATGCCGGCGGCGTGCAGGGCACGGACCAGGTCTAGGGTCTCTTCCAGGACCAGGGTCTCGGCCAGGGCGATGGGTACGAACCGGCAGCGGTCCGGGTCCCGCAGCAGCTGCTCCAGGGTCTCGAGCTCGGCGGCCAAATCCAAGATGAAGCGGTCCGGCGCGTCGGGCGCGTAGCTCCCGTGAAACACCTCTTTCATGTAACGGTGTTTCGCCGATAGGGTATCCAGCAGATCCAGCCATTGGCGCATGGCCGGCGGCATGGCCAGCAGGCGCAGGGTGTGGCCGCTGGGGGCGGTGTCTACCAGGACGGTTCGGTAGTGGCCCGCGGATAGCTGACGGCTGAGCGCCAGGACGGCCATGAGCTCGTCCAGTCCGGGGAGGGAGAGGGACAGGAAGCGGTCGATGTCGCTATCGTCGAGGAAGGTGCCGCGCCGCCCGATCTCGTGCAGCTGGTCGCCATGCCGGGCACGGAATGCCGCCAGCTCAGCGGCGGCATCCGGTTCTTCGACATGCAGGTTGCGCGGCGGTGATCCGCCGGCCAGGCAGTCTGCCAGGGAGTGGGCCGGATCGGTGGAAACCAGCAGCAGGGGGGCATCGGGGTCCTCGCGGGCCCAGCGCAGCGCCGTCGCCAGGGCGCAGGTGGTCTTGCCGACGCCGCCCTTGCCGCCAAAAAACACCAGGCGCGACTTGCCGGGTCGGAGTAGCTCGGGGCCCTTCACGCCCCGTCCTGGGATGGCTCCTGGAGCCGGTCCAGGGCATCGAGCAGCTCGGCCTCGCGGGTGTCGAACTCCGCCTCGTCGATGCGGCCCGTCTCCAGCTCCATATAGAGCTCGGACAGCGCGGTGGTAATGGCCTCGCGTTGGGACACCTGCTCGGTGAGCACGGCTTTATGGATTTCCTTGC
Source organism: Candidatus Thiosymbion oneisti (assembly GCF_004359955.1). NCBI lineage: Bacteria > Pseudomonadati > Pseudomonadota > Gammaproteobacteria > Chromatiales > Chromatiaceae > Candidatus Thiosymbion > Candidatus Thiosymbion oneisti. The sequence goes on along the minus strand of NZ_SMSC01000021.1, from coordinate 53,260 downwards.
CGATCCAATACAGTCCTTTGAAGGGTGCCAGCAGCAGGTCGTCGATGATGAGCATCGAGGGTAGTACCCCATTTCATCAAAATTCTCTGGTAAAACCAATCCCTGTCATCTCGACCATAGAGAGCTGTCATCCCGAGCGTAGCGAGGGATCTCCCGGCTTGGCAGAGGTCCTCAACACACGAGATCCTTCCTCCGTCGGGACAAGGATTTCTCGCTTCGCTAAGCTCTCTCCCTGCGGTCGAGATGACAAATGACAACCAACAAAATCAGATGAAATGTGGTAGTAGTGGACGGTGGTGGTAAATCTTTAAATGGTAGAGGATAGGTTGGGCCGCTATGCGGCTCGGTGGACTTGGACTATCGATCACTTTATCGGTTAAAGATTTACCACTACCCTGGGCATCAGAGGGTAATGGGCACGTCCACGAAGCTGTGCGGCGCCCATGGACCATTGAAATCGAAGGCGTAATGGTCGTCGAAGGCTTGGGCCGCCTTGAGCACGGCTGCCTCGAAGGTAGCCTGGTCGGCGCGTTCTACCAGGCAGGAGAGGCGCATGATCTCGGCCTCCTTACGGGGCTCTGTGCGCCGGATCTCGGCACAGCAGGCTTGCAGGGCCGCTTCCACCTGGGCGGTGTAACGCTCCCGGTCCGCTTCCAGGAGTTGACTGAACAGCCGGCCCAGCTCGATCTTCCGGTCCCGTGGGGGCTCCCGATCTCCGGCGTACAGGGTGTCCCGCAGGGCCCTCAGGGGCGGGTGCCGGTCGACGAAGTACTCGAAGATGTTCGGCAGATCCCAGCGGACATTGAGCCCCATCTCTACCTTGCCGCGGACCCGTTCCAACGCCGCTTTGAGATCCGCATGGCTGTGGCGGAGGGCGGTATGGACGGCCTGGGCGTTTTCGGCGATGGTCCCGAAGCTGATGGGCAGCGGCGTCGTCACCGCCAGCAGCGCGCTCAGTACCTTCTGGTGGGCGGCGATGTTGGTCCGTTGCGGCCGTACCGAGGAGCCCCGATAGGTGGAGACCACGGCAGCGATGCCGTCTGCGGCCAGGGTCTTGACCTTGGTCTTGCCGATGCCGGCTTTTCCGAGTCCGGCTAGGACATCCCCGACGGCATGGTCGGCGACGATCGCGTACAGGTATTGTGCACTCATGGATACGGCATTCAGTCTATTGAAGCATACAGGCTTGATAGCCTCCTGGATATTGAGCCTATTGGACTTGGAGATTTAGGCTTTTGGCGGGATGCGCTGCGCTTTCCCGCCCTACGCGGGCTTAACGCAACCTTATACACTTAGAGGCTGTCTAAAAACTAACCCATTGATTTTAAATCGGTAGGCTGGGGTGAGAAACGAACCCCAGCTTTGGTTATTGCTGGGTTTTGGCCGTCCCTGGCCGCAACCCAGCCTACGGTCTATGGTCCCTTTTTAGACAGCCCCTTAAGGCGAGGTCCGCGCATGCAGGCCGCGCGGGGGATAATGTAGGTGTAGGTTGCGTTAAGACGCCGGCACTGGCCTGGCCGTAGACCAACGAGCCGTTGGGCATCGAACGCAACACGTCAAACCCTGTCCCGACGCAGGAGGGATCTTTCTTGTCCCGACGCAGGAGGGATCTTTTTCCCCAAACAGCGCCAAATCATTCAGGATTGCTTTTAACCGGACAGCTTCTTAATTTGTGAAAATCCGTGTCACCTGCGGATAGACCGAAGCAACTGGATCATTTTCCCACACTCAACCTGAACCTCGGCGGTTCCGCTTTTGGTAGTGGTTAAGGTTTAAATGGAAACATCGCCGCTGGCAGTATGTCGGGCACGCCATGCGCTGCCCCCCCTCTCCCTCCGAGGGTGTCGCAAAAGGCATCGATCTTCGCCCTTTGACCCCCTCTCCTCGGCCCCCTCGCTGCGCTCGGGGCAGGCTCTCTCCCGGCGGGAAAGGGGCTTCTGCGACACCCTAAAGCCCGCGTAGGGCGGATAAGCTTGCGCCATCCCCGTATGCCAGCCACCTCCGTCGGGTGGCGGCCATCCCTGGCCTGACCCGACCTACGGGCTTTATTCACCACTCTAAAAGTGTCTTAAGGTGTTTGGTCTATCGGCTGGCTCCCCACGCTCCAGCGTGGGAGCCAGCACGTCCCTCAATATTGCAACCTGAATCCTTGCCGCAGCTGCCGCGGTCCGTGCTCGCGGGCGGCCTTCGTCTCGCGCCGCCGTTGCTCTTCGGCATTGGCGATCTGGCGCTGCTGCGGCCCATCGGCCTTGCGTTTGGCTTCCACAGCAGCGCGGCGCGCGGCCTGCTGCGCAGTCGTCCGCTCTTGGTGAGCCGGGCGCAGCTCCTTGAGGGTGGTGTCCCGCATGCTCATGGCCTCGAACAGCTGGCGTTTCTCGGTGTCGATTTCGCGGAAGCGTTTATCCAGGAGTTGCCCCCGTCGCGAGATATGCCGCTGCTCGACATTACGGTGGGCCTTTTCCATCTCCAGGATGGCAATCCGCAGGTAGACCTTATAGCTCTCGGCACGGTGGTCCGCACGCCTCACGCTGGTGCGGAGGTCCGCCAGACCCTTGATCTTTTGATTCCTGATATCCAAAGGCATAGGGATTTACTCCTTACCGGCGGCCGGGGCCCGGCGCTGGTTGTTTGCCTGGGGCCGGTAGCCGGGCTTGCGGCCCACACGGTCGATGATTTCGTCCACCACTTCGGGCATCAGGGATTGCCCCTCGCGAGTCACCTTCAAGGTGTCCATATTGAACACGTCGTGGCAGACGGTGCGAAAGAACCTTTGGACCGGGTTCGCCGGGATACCCCGATAGGCCAGTATCTTACCGATGGCGATGGCGGCGCGGATGGTAGGCCGGTGATTGTTCACCCCGACCGTCCGCAGCTCCCGGATGATATCGACGATGAGGATCGCGTCCTGCCCCTTGATCCCGGTCTTGCCCTGGACGATAGCGATCTCGGTCGCACGCTCGTAGTGGTCTACGTTGAGAGTGATGACCCGGTCCAGGAGTGCGTCCTGGGTCTTGTGTACCCCCGCGTACTCTTCCGGGTTGGAGGTGAAGATGGCACGGAAGTCCGGGTGTACGTCCAGATAGCCCGCTCCGTCGCGCCGCACATTCGGCAGGTTGAGTACGCGCTCGCCGAGCACGCTCAGCAGGGCGTTGTTGGTCTCCGGGCGGGAGCGGGTGAACTCGTCATAGATCAGGATGTGGCCCAGCTCGCAGGCGGTGGTGAGGCGGTTGTCCACCCACAGGGTGCTCATCTGCTCTTCGGTCTTCATCACCTGATGGACGTAGTTGTCGACCACCTTGAACTTGTGAAAACCGGCGTCGCGACCTACCAGGTCGGAGCTTCCGAACTCATCGTCGCCATGGATCAGGGACACCGGCCGGCCCAACTGGGCGGCCACATGGAAGGCGAGGGTAGTCTTGCCCGTTCCCGCGGGGCCCGAGAAGTGGATCGAGTAGCCCGCGCCGAGATAGGTCAGGGCCCGCTCGGTGAGATCTTTCACCACCGGGGTCAGCACGAAACCGGCACCGGGCTCCGGCACCACCTCGGCATGCTTGGCGGCGGAGGGATCGGTATACGACGGGATGGATTGCAGCAGGGACTTGCTCATACCAAGAAATCTGCTCCGGGGCCCGGTCTGGCCCTTAGCTCGGATGCGGGCGTGCGCCGCAATAATCAGGGGTCGCCGCATCCATCAGGATGCGGAAGCTGATCGAGATCGGGTGGAGCCGCTACGCCGGCTCCACCCCAGGTTAGAAATCTCACCGGATCGGACCTAGGTCGTGTTGACATTTAGAAGGTCCGCACAGCGGACTCTACAGTCAATCAGGTGGTTAGGGTAGGGTCCGCGGTGCGGACCGCTTGAGCATTGCGGCTACCTAACATGTGAAAAACAAACGGTTAGGGTTAAATGTCAACAGGACCTAGTACCCCGTTTCAGCAAAATTTTCCAGTAAAACCAGTCTCTGTCATCTCGACCGAAGGGAGAGATCTTCTATACGAAGTGATGGTGTTGTTTGGGCACAAGATCTCTCCTCCGTCGGGACAAGGATTTCTCGCTTCGCTCGAAATGACAACCAGCAAAATTGGATGAAACAGGGTACTAGGGATCTTGCACATCATCCACTAACTTGCGGGCCTGGGTGACCCAGTCCTCCATGTTTCGGTATCTTGCGCTTGAGTGCCTGGGCCAGATCCTCCGGCGTGGTGGCAGCCAGTTTCTCATAGCTGTCGATCCCCCCTTCGATGAGACTCTCCGCCACCCGTGGGCCTATGCCCTGGATTGCTGTGAGGTCATCCGGTAGCGGCGCAGTCTCGGTCGGGACCTCCGGTAGCTCGGGAGTAGAGACCGACGCGGTTCCCTCGACGGCATCGGTTGTCTCCCCGAGGGTATCGGTTGCTCCCTCAAGTGTTTCCTCGACGGCACCGGCTGCCTCCCCGAGGGTATCGGTTGCTTCCTCAAGAGTTTCCTCGACGGCATCGGTTGCCTCCCCGAGGGTATCGGTTGCTCCCTCAAGTGTTTCCTCGACGGCATCGGTTGCCTCCCCGAGGGTATCGGTTGCTCCCTCAAGTGCTTCTTCGACGGCGCCGGTTGCCTCTCCCAGGGTATCGGTTGCTCCCTCAAGTGATTCCTCGACGGTGCCGGTTGTCCCCCCGAGGGCATCGGCTGCTTTCTCAAGGGCATCGGCTGCTTCCTCAAGGACACCGGCTGCTCCCTCAAGGGCACTGGCTACTCCCCCAAGGGCACCAGTTGCTCCCTCAGGTGCACACGTGGCAGCACCGGTTACTTCCCCGAGGGCACCGCCAAGGGCACCGGTTACTCCTCCCAGGGCACCAGTTGCTCCCTGGACGACACCTCCGACGGTATCGGTCACTCCCCCAAGGGCACCAGTCGCTCCTCCGAGGGCACCAGTTGCTCCCTCGACAACACCCCCAACGGCATTGGTCACTCCCCCGACGGTATCGGTCGCTCCCTTGACGACACCACCAACGGTATCGGTCACTCCTCCAAGGGCACCGGTTACTCCGCCGAGGACACCGCCAAGGGCACCGGTTGCTCCCTGGACGACACCTCCGACTGTATCGGTCACTCCTCCGACGGCGCCGGTTGCTCCCTGGACGACGCCTCCGACTGTATCGGTCACTCCCCCGAGGGCACCGGTCGCTCCCTGGACGACGCCTCCGACGGTATCGGTCACTCCCCCGAGCGCACCGGTCGCTCCCTGGACGACGCCTCCGACGGTATCGGTTACTCCTCCGAGGGCACCGGTCGCTCCCTGGACGACGCCTCCAACGGTATCGGTCACTCCGCCAAGGGCACCGGTTACTCCTCCAAGGGCACCGGTTGCTCCCTCGACAACACCCCCGACGGCATTGGTTACTCCCCCCAGAGCGCCAGTCACTCCTCCGAGCGCACCGGTTGCTCCTCCGAGTAATCCTCCCAGGGCGCCGGTTACTCCGCCAAGGGCGCCGGTTGCTCCCTGGACGACACCTCCGACGGTATCGGTCACTCCCCCGAGGGCACCGGTCGCTCCCTGGACGACGCCTCCGACGGTATCGGTTACTCCTCCGACGGCGCCGGTTGCTCCCTGGACGACACCTCCGACGGTATCGGTCACTGCCCCGAGGGCACCACCGGCCACATTCCCGACGGCTCCGGTTACTCCTCCAAGGGCACCGGTCACTCCTCCGAGTAATCCTCCCAGGGCGCCGGCTGCTCCCTCAACGACACCTCCAACGGCATTGGTCGCCCCCCCGAGCGCACCGGTTGCTCCTTGGACGGCACCAGTTACTCCGCCAAGGGCACCGGTTGCTCCTTGGACGACGCCTCCGACGGTATCGGTTACCCCTCCGACGGCGCCGGTTGCTCCCTGGACGACACCTCCGACGGTATCGGTCACTGCCCCGAGGGCACCACCGGCCACATTCCCGACGGCTCCGGTTACTCCGCCAAGGGCACCGGTCACTCCTCCGAGTAATCCTCCCAGGGCGCCGGTTGCTCCCTCAACGACACCTCCGACGGCATTGGTCGCTCCCCCGAGCGCACCGGTTGCTCCTTGGACGGCACCAGTTACTCCTCCCAGGGCACCGGTTGCTCCCTGGACGACACCCCCGACGGCATTGGTCACTCCCCCCAGGGCACCGGTTACTCCCCCCAGGGCTCCGAGCCCGGATTCTGCCTGCCCGGCAGCGATGGGCCGCCGCAGGGCGGTCTTGCCGTGTGCCTTAGCCGGCCCGGGGGTGGAGGCCGACGGTCTCCCATGTACGAATTCAGGCGCGGGTGCCGGAATGCTTTCCCCGGTCTCGAGGGCCTTGGCCACGCGGTTCGTGTACTCGGGATCGGACAGGAGCTGGCGCATCGTGGCGATGTCACCGGAGAGCCGGTGGCGCATCGTATTGACCCGTTGTCGCACGTCATTCACGAAGGGAATCGTTTGCGTGGCACGGAGGTCGCGCGCCCGTTCCCGCATCGCCTGTCCCTCGGCGCGGATGGCCGTTGCTTGCCGGCGGACATGCTCTACGTAGGTGTGACGTTCGGTCCGGGCAAGGTTGGCGGCGACCGCCCGGTCGTGGGTGAGCCGGTGCTGAAATTCCGCCATTTCGCCCTTGCGTTCCCATTCCTGGGTCTTGCGTTCCCGCACTTCCTGCTCGCGTTCCACGTGGCCGCCATGGATCTGCTCGGCAAGGCGGACCGTACCTTCCACCAGCTTGTTCATGTCCTCCTCCTCGAGAGGCTCGTCAATGGAAACCCTTCCGCCCGGCCGGCCTCGCGGCTCGTCGGGCGGGTTAGCCGCCGGGGAACGGTGCCTAGGCTGTGGCCGGTACCGCCGCGGTGGCGGTCAGTCCGACGGCTTCGGCGTATTTCAGATAGGTCTCTACCGAGGCGATGATGACGCGGGCCTCTATGGACAAGAGCTCGATCCCCACCAGGGAGATCTTGACCCAGGCATCGATCACGATGCCGCGCTCCAGGATGCGGTCGACGACTTCGCCCAGACTCGAAGAGTCGGTACTTTTCATTACTTGTGCCATGGGTTAGCTCCGTTCGAGATGGATACGCGTCGAGATGGATACGCGTCGATGATGGGCGGGTTGCGCCTGGCGCCTCCCACCCAGGAAACCGTGGGACTCCGGGTGCCGGTCGAACAGCGCCGGCTACCCGCTGCCCCCGCCGGGTCGGTGCGATGATGGCTTGCTGCGAAGTGAAGATGACCCTGTCCGGGTGCTCGCCGGCCATGCTTCGTCCCCACCGACAAACATAGTCCAATTCGGGCCAACAAACCAGCAAAGATTATCGGCAAGGCTCAAGCAGCGAAATTGAACGGCGGCCAGGGACCCGTCAGCAGTATCCGCGCGCCCGCGGGCGGCCGCAGGTCGGCATAGGCCTGGCGGAACTTTTCCACCAGGGTACGCGGGATCAGGAAGTAGACGCGGATCATGACCTGGGAATCGGCCCCTTGCGCTTGCGCCGTCTCGCCTTTGAGGTCCTGGAACAGACCGGCAAAGGCGTTGCGACAGAGCTCCTCGATCCGCCGTCGCTGCATTTGTCCGGCCGCCTCCATCCCATAGCGGGCCCGGCGCTGCTCCAGGAAAGCGCGGCCCTGGGAATGGGGAGAGGGCCGGAGGATCGCCTCCGATATCGATTGCGCGCTGGCCGGGAGAAACCGGATGCCCATTTCCGTCGTACCCACGAGGCGCGTCAGCCGCCTCAGATACAGATCGGCATCGGCGGCAATCGCGCGCGTCAAGGCTTGGGGGTCCGGAAAGTGCTGCCCCCAACGTAGGGGCAGGACGTCGTAGCGGGCGTGGAGCTGCTCGATCACCCCATAGAAGGCCTGCAGCTGCTCGACGTCAGGCGCCGTCGGTTGCGGCACGAGCCGGGAATAGACCACCCGCAGCCCGGCGACTTCCCGGGTCCGGAGCTGCGCGTCCCACAGGCCGCAGATGGTCGGTAGCCGGAATGGCCGGCTGGCGTCGAGGACGGCATACGCGAGCACCGCCTCCTCGGTATCGGCGGTGCCTGTCATCATCATCCTCAGCTTTCATCGAGCCGGGGTGAGAAGCTGTAGGGCGGCCAGGGCCCGCTCATCTGGAGCTGTAGGCCACCCGGATTCCCTGGTCCCGATAGCGCGTCTACCGTCTGTTTGAATGCGTCCGGCGCGGATCGGGCGATGAGAAATGCCCAGTTGGCCGCCATATCCAGCGCCAGGCCGCTCTGCTCCTTCGCCTGGAGCCGAACCTTGCAGGCCTCGGTGGCCGTCTCGCTCAACCGCTCGTACAGCCATCGGCACGCCTCGGCCAGGGTCGTGCTCAGCCCCGACTCGACCGCCTTGCGCAGCTTCTGTTCCTCGAAATAACGCCGTCCCGGGGCCAATGCCGTCAGCTCGGTTGCCCTTTCCGCCAGGGTCCGCTCGGTGATACGCGCCAGATCCGATTTGCGGTCATGCAATGCCTTCACCGACCATTCGGCCTGATCCCGGGTCCGTTCCAGAAACGCCGATAGGGCGGCCTGGTGGCGGGTGATGCGCGCGCGCAGATTCTCGGCATCGCTGAATAGGGTGGCGAACCGTACCGGGACCACCGGCCCTTGGTCCATCAGGTCGCGGATGACCGCTTGGTGACGCAGGGCGCGCGGTCCTACCCAGGCGAGATCCCGCAGGCGTTCCTCGGCCTCGGGACCGACGAATTCCTGCCGCGGGATGGTGCTGACAATCGCGGTGAGGTCCCCCAGCTCCAGCCGCTCCAATGGGTGGGTGCCATCGACGCCGACACCCGCCGGGACGATCGCGGTATCCGCCGGCACCAGGCCGAAGAGATAGAGGGGGTCATTCATGCGGGTTCATACCAGGCAGGCTCCGTTTGGCCTAATCCTACCCGAAATGCATCTTTGTTAAGAGGGGCTGGAGGAGCACAGTGCCATGCCCAAGACAGCAGTACCGCTAACATGGGAAGTATTTTTTCCGCTTTTCCGCACGCTTAGAGGCTGTCTAAAAACTAACACAATGATTTTCGGCTGGCTCCCCAGGCTCCGGAGACTGTGAAAGAATTCGCCTGAGCATCCGCGCCCTGGGTTTCTGCGCATCGGAGAAGCGCAGAAATCGTGCCCAGGCGCTCGATCGGCGGCGTCTGGCCGCTGACTACCGGACCCTAGACTTACGCTGGGCAGGCACATCAATAATAAATAAAAACAGGCAGTTATGTATCATGCGGCCAGTTGTACCGGGGCTTGGCGGTTCCTGACCTGGGTTCGCCGGGCGCAAGACTCCTGGAACGCCCCCACGCCGAGCCGGTTGACCACTCGGATCAGGTTGTAGCCAAGCACCATCAGGCTCATCTCACCGCAGACCTTCTTGAAGCCACGCACCAGAAAGTGATCCCAGCCAAACCAGCGTTTGAGGGTGCCGAAGGGATGTTCGACCAAGCCCGCACGCTGACGCATCTTCTCTGGCCCCTGATCGGCCATCTGTTACCGATGGGCCTCAACCAACGCCGCGTGCTCGCTGCGGTAGATACGGCGCGCAGCACCGGAGTCGGGCTGGCTCACCGCCTTCAGCGAGCAGTTCCGACACGGGCTGGCGAGGCGGCTGTAGCGGGTACGCTGGACGCCGTTCTTGTGGTGTGATTGACCACACCGAGGCAGCAACTCGCCGGCGGGGCAGATGTCGACATCAAGGGTACGGTTATACGAGAACCGCTCGCCGCTGAGGCGGCCGTGCGTGGCCGGTAACTGCCTGGTGCTGATCCGGGATGGGGACCTAGACCGTGGCCCCAGCGCTTCGCAGGCAGTCAATTCGGCCTCACTGGAGTAGCCGGTATCGGCGACCGCGGTAAGAGACTGTCTAAAAAGGGACCGTAGGCCGTAGGCTGGGTTGCGGCCAGGGATGGCCAAAACCCAGCAATAACCACAGCTGGGGTTCGTTCCTCACCCCAGCCTACCGATTTAAAATCAATAGGTTAGTTTTTAGACAGCCTCTGAGCTGGTTCTGATCATTGCCAGCGTTGGTGACCCGGTGATGCACGATGAGCTTATGTTTGTGATCCACACCGCTTTGTACGTCGCGCTCGTTCCCACGCTCCAGAGACTGTGAAAGTATTACTGGATTTTCGGAGCCATAGGGACAGCACAACATAATTATCCTACTTTAGGCCGAAAATACTTCTCTTAAATCCCATATGAGACAGAATTTAGTATGAAATATAGTGGCTTCACCCCACCACTTCCGGGGAAAAGCGAATACTTTCACAGTCTCTCCAGTGTGGGAACGCCGTCTTGTCCGCTCCAGCGGACGCAGCTTCTCCGTGCTGATCGGCGTTGGCGGTTAGCCTACCAGGCGCTTAATCGACGCTGGAGTGTCAGATCCCTCCTCCGTCGGGACCAGGTCTGCTCCCACGCTGGAGCCTGGGGAGCCAGCCGAAAATCAATGCCAATAGAAAATCAATAGGTTAGTTTTTAGACAGCCTCTGAGCTGGTTCTGATCATTGCCGGCGTTGGTGACCTGGTGATGCACGATGAGCTGGTGTTTGTCGTCAACGCAACCTTGCACGTTGTCGCCGGTCACAGGCTGGTTGCCCTTGTTCAAGGCCCGCGCATCGGGGTCGGTACGCGACGCTGGGTCTCATCACGCTCCTCGAGCTGCTTGAGTTGTGCCTGCTGGCGGGCCTGGCGCGCCTTGAGTTCTTCCAGCTTGCTCGCCAGCGCGGGGTCTTCACCTAACCCCTCACCCGCATCGGTTTCCTGCGCGTCATTGGCATCCAGGCACTGGGTGTCGGCGTCCAGATCAGGCTCGATCTGCTTCAGTTCAGCTTCCAAGCCCTTCTTCGGCGTGATGCTGGCGTCACTGGCGCTGGCCTGGAAAAACGAGCCGTCGATGCCGATCGTTTCTCCGCCCACCAGCTCCAGCTCTTGGCACAGCACGACGAAATCACGGTTGGCCGCCCGCCATGCGCTCCCGTTGACCCGTCGAAACTCAGCGCTGGTGCGGTAGCTCGGGACTAACCCCTCCCGCAGCCAGCTCAACTCCAGGTTGCGCCGGCACTCGCGTTCCAGCCACCGGGAGCTGCGCACTCGGTTGAGATCGCCGTAAACATAAAGCTTAAGGAGCACGGCAGGATCGAACGCCGGCTGACCGGGCGTCAGATCACCCGTCGCATGGGTAAACCCCAACGCCGGCAAATCAAGCGTGTCAACGTAAGCGTCGAGCGCCCGAACGTGGTTGGTTTCGCTGACCTAGGCTTCAATCCGGGCGGGCAGGCGTGCGGCCTGGGCACGGGCGACGCCTGGCTTGTAACCTCTCGCCATCAATCTCAACCTCTCGGATCGAGCTCGACCGGGAGTTTACCCTCGCCACCACCAAGGGCGAATTCTTTTACAGTCTCTCCAGCGTGGGAACGAGTGCGAAATTTACAGATCTTATACCCTAAAATCAGTATCTTAATTTTTAGACAGCCTCCTAGATGTCAACAGGACCTAGCTGTCATCGGATGTGGCCCCGGCGTTATTTCCCGCGTCGCTCGCTTTCTCCGCCGGGACCGCCGCCCGGACCTCGAGGGGTGGCTCATCCGATCCCGCGAGCTGCTCCTGGGCCACCTGGCCGCCCAGGAATTCAGGGTCGCGGATCTCCGCCAGGGTCGGCAGGTCGTTCAGGGAACGCATCCCGAAGTAGTCCAGAAACTTACGGGTAGTGGCATAGAGGGCCGGACGGCCAGGCACGTCGCGGTGGCCGACGCTGCGGATCCACTCGCGCTCGGTCAGGGTCTTGACGATGTGGGTGCTGACGGCGACACCGCGAATGTCCTCGATCTCGCCGCGGGTGATAGGCTGGCGGTAGGCGACCAGGGCCAGGGTCTCCAGCAGGGCACGGGAATAGCGGGCCGGCTTCTCCTCCCACAGGCGTGCCACCCAGGGGGCCGTCTCCTTGCGGACCTGGACCCGGAAGCCGCCGGCAACCTGGATCAGCTCGATACCCCGGTCCCGATAGTCTCGCTCCAGGGATGAAAGGACCTCCAGCACCGCATCTCGGGTCGGCCGCTCCTCATCGGGAAAGAGGCCGAGCAGACGATCCGGGGTCAGGGGCTCACCGGCCGCCAGGAGGGCACCTTCGAGGATCTGCTTGAGGGACGGTTGCCCGCTCACGCCTCGGCCCCACGCAGCCGGGCGTGGATGGGCGCGAAGGGCTCGGGCTGTACCAGCTCGATGGAGGCGTCCTTGATGAGCTCGAGCAAGGCGAGAAAGGTGACCACGACTCCGGCCCGCCCCTCACCCAACTCGAACAGGTGGACAAAGGGGACGAAGCCCGCTCCCTGCATATGCTCCAGCACCTTCGCCATGCGCTCGCGTAGGGACAGGGATTCCCGCTCGACCCGGTGGCTGAGGTAGAGATCCGCCCGGGCCAGGACCTCGCGCAGGGCCAGCAACAGCTCATGCAGGTCCACGGTCGGCGGCAGCCGGCGTACCTGTCCCGGCGGTATCTGCGCCCGGGTGACGAAGGCGTCCCGTCCCAGGCGCGGCAGGGCATCCAGGTCCAGGGCCGCCTGCTTGAAGCGCTCATACTCCTGGAGCCGTCGTATCAGCTCGGCCCGGGGGTCTTCCTCGTCCTCCTGCGGCGTCGGCCGCGGCAGCAGCATGCGCGACTTGATCTCCGCCAGGATGGCGGCCATGACCAGGTACTCGGACGCCAGCTCCAGGCGCAGGTCCTTCATCAGCTCGACGTACTCCATGTACTGCTCGGTGATCTCGGCGATGGGGATATCGAGGATGTCCAGGTTCTGACGCCGGATGAGATACAAGAGCAGGTCCAGCGGCCCCTCGAAGGCCTCGAGGATGACCTCCAGGGCATCCGGGGGAATGTAGAGGTCCTGGGGGAATGCGAGCATGGGAGCGCCCTGCACAATGGCGCAGGGTGTCCCCTGTGGCTGCGGCCGATCACCGTCGATTCGGGGGTCAGCTGTCCCCTCGGTCACGGGAACACCAACGACATGGCGTGCCGCACCTCCTCCATGGTCTCCCTTGCCAGGTTCCGCGCCGCCTCGCAACCATCGTTGATCAGATTCCGGACCAGGTCCGGCTGCTGCTCCAATTCGCGCACCCGTGCTTGGATCGGCCGCAGCTCGTCGAGCACCGCGTCGATGATCGGCTGCTTACAGTCGATGCAACCGATGCCGGCCGTACGGCAGCCCTCCCGGACCCAAGACTTGACCTCCTCGTCCGAGTAGATCTGATGCAGCCGCCACACCGGACATCGTTCGGGATCCCCCGGATCGGTACGGCGTACCCGCTGGGGATCGGTGGGCATAGTGCGCAGGGAATGCTCCACCTCCGTGGGGTCGTCCCGCAGCGCGATGGCGTTACCATAGGATTTGGACATCTTCTGTCCGTCCAGGCCCGGCATCTTGGAGGCCTTGGTGAGCAGGACCCGAGGCTCCGGGAGGATTACGCGCCCTCCCCCTTCCAGGTAGCCGAACAGGCGCTCGCGGTCCGACACCGTGATATTACCCTGACCCTCGAGCAGGGCGCGGGCTACCTCCCGGGCCTCTTGATCGCCTCGCTCCCGATATTTCCTACGCAGCTTGTCGAAGAGCTTGGCGTTCTTCTTGCCCATCTTCTTACAGGCCTGTTCCGCCAGCTCCTCGAACCCCGGCTCGCGGCCATAAATGTGGTTGAAGCGGCGGGCGATCTCTCGGGTCAGCTCCACGTGGGCTACCTGATCCTCCCCCACCGGGACCTGCCCCCCTTTGTAAATCAGGATGTCCGCGCTCTGCAGCAGCGGATAACCCAGAAAGCCGTAGGTAGCCAAGTCCTTCTCCTTCAGCTTCTCCTGCTGGTCTTTGTAGCTCGGGACCCGCTCCAACCAACCCAAGGGTGCGATCATGGACAACAACAGATACAGCTCCGCGTGCTCCGGCACGCGGGACTGAACAAACAGGGTCGCGGAGCCGGGGTTGATCCCGGCGGCGAGCCAGTCCACGACCATATCCCAGATACTCCCCGGGATCGGGGACGGGTCATCGTAATGGGTGGTCAAGGCGTGCCAATCGGCGACGAAGAAGAAGCACTCGTGCTCGTGCTGCAGCTCCAGCCAGCTCCTGAGCACCCCGTGATAGTGGCCGAGGTGCAGCCGTCCGGTGGGCCGCATGCCGGAGATGACGCGGTTGCCATGGGGGGAAGCAGCGTTCAATGATCGAAGTCCTAAGGCGATTGGCGGAAAAGGGTAGGCCAGATTACGCCGAATTTTCGTTCCTCTGCAAGGCACGACAACCGGCACATCGTCGAGCTATGTAACGATTGTCATAACCCAACCGACAGACGCGAAGGCAAGCAAGCCGGGATGTCATTTGACAGCAATCGCTAAGGCTGGCGGTGGAAAAACAGCTCCTTTACAACCTCAGCGCCCGGCAGGAGGCCGATCGTGCCCTCGATGATCGGAAGCAGAAGGGAGCCCAACAGGCCGGTGACCAGCAGCACCAGCAGCAGGATCAGCCCATAGGGCTCCAAGCGCGAGAACCCGGCCGACCACGTGGACGGTAACAGGGCATTGAGCACCCTCCCGCCGTCGAGCGGAACCAGTGGAAACAGGTTCAGCACCATCAGGAGCACATTGATGAATACCCCGGTGGCGCCCATGTAGAGGAGCGGCAGGGCGAGCCACCGGGAGGTATCCAAAAACGCGAGCCCACCCTGTGCGACCAGGCCCCACAATACGCCCATCAGCAGATTCGCCCCCGGTCCCGCCAGGGCCACCAGGGCCAGATCCCGCCGCTCCTGCCGAAGATTACGCCCGTTGATCGGCACCGGCTTAGCCCAGCCGAAGAGGAAACCGGTCACCAGAAAGGTGATCAGGGGGACGATCAGAGTACCGAGAAGATCGATGTGCCGGAGGGGATTGAGGGTCACCCGTCCCAGCATCTTGGCCGTACCGTCACCCAGCCGGTTTGCCATCCAGCCGTGGGCCGCCTCGTGCACCGTGATGGCAAAGAGCACCGGCAGCACGATCACCGCCAGCAGCTGGATACTGTTCAAGGCATTCATTGCCCCATTATATACCTAGTTCCGAAGCTTCATCGTCTGGGCCTGGGTGGCGGATCAGAGCGAGCGCATATCATTATTAATCAACAAGTTACAATAAACGTTAGGCTCTTTATGGATTCCGGACTGCTTTGGAGTGCGCTGGCAAAGCGGCACGACCGCATCGAACCTCAGTCACGGGGGATACCAGCGGCGTTGGCCGGGAATCCGGGCACTTAGGTTCCACCCGCGCCGCGGCGACGGCGTTTCCCCTGGCCGCAATGCCTGGCTGGGGACGGAGCCTTGCCGAATCGGGTAAGGGCGGGTGTTTAGCCCGCCCGCCCCACACCACCTAGCATGCGGGTCCGCACTCGGCGGTTCATGCGAAGGAAGCACCCACCGGTCTCAAGCCTAACCCTGCGCCTTCATCCACCGCTCACGCACGCCGAGCAAGCCTTGGCGTTTCCGCCAAGCGTTCGTCATTCCCGTCGGCATCGCCCGCGTCCGCGACCGGCGCCCGTCGGCTTCGGGATCCAGGCTCGGCTGACCGGTTGCGGTTGGTCGCTGCCATCGTGCCGGGCTTGGCGGATCGCCCGCCCGGTCGGCCCTTCGCCGTCACACCCCTCCGCCGTGCGCCGCCTACTCTGGCCGCTGCTGACTGCTGTCCCCTCACGCCCGGCGGTACCGTCCCGCGCGCGGCCCGCGTCACGCTCGGGTCCGGTGGTCATTCCAACCCTTTCACCCTGGCCCTCCGGCCAGCTCCCATGGCAACCACCGCCCCCTTCGGGTTCGATGCTGACGCCAGCCCTTTCGGACTGGCCCTCACTTCGACTCCCCTCGGGATACCGACCGCCAGTCAGACAGCGCTCCCCGGATACGAACTTGAACTTTCCGGGCACACCCGCCGCCTTTACCCTCTCCCCGGGACCTGGCGGCCTTCGTCAGCTGATGCTGACGCGCCCGCGGACCACGCCTTCTCTGCGATTTCTGTTCGTCGGCTCGCACGTTTGCACTCGGGCTTCCTTCCGACATCCCCGCGCCGGTTTGCCCTTGCCGTCGGCTCGTCGTTACCGTCGTCTCAACGGCCATTCAGGTACTCCTACACGGGACTTACACCCCATCCGTTCATGCCCATGCCGGGCGTACATCCAAAGCGGCGGCCGGATGGTGCCACCTGGCCGACCCCCTGCTTATGCTTGGCGCTGTAGGTTCCGGTAAGCACTGGGGCAAGGTTGCCGCCGCCTGCCTGGGGGCAGACAGGCACTCCAAAACGTCCGGTGGTACCCTTCCATGATCCTTGGCAGTCCGGAATCCATAAAGGGCCTAAAAATTTACCGCTACCAGCTGCTGACCGCTTGTCGTGGTCGATCAGGATGCGGAAGAGAAAATGACGAAGCGCGCGAATCGGCGCGCATCCATTCGCGCGGATTCGCGTGCTTCGTCGTTTCTCCTCTTGTTTGTCGTCCGGTAACGCTTAACTTAATGGCATTGGATCACAATCGGCTCGTCATCGGCGACGGTTCCGGATCCCGTTGCGTTCATGCTTCAGTGGGCACAGCCCACCCTACCTTGCCGGTGAGCCACAGATCGGGCAATGCCGGGAGCGCCGACATCTTGTCGGCAAAACCGGCTTGCCGGCAATGCCGGCGCCGATGGGGGCGTGCCCGACATCCATAGCTAGGTCTCCTATCTAGGTCTCCTATCTAGGTCTCCTATCTAGGTCTCCTATCTAGGTCTCCTATCTAGGTCTCCGGGGTGGGTGTTTCATCACCGGGCTCGGAGGTGGGGATGCGGGCAGGGAGCTCATAGCGAACATCGCCCGGACCGGCTTTTTGGTCTCGCATCACCGTGACGATCCGCGCCCGGTAGGGGGACAGATCGACCTTGCATTGGGCGCTGCAATAGGGACATTCGAGCAGCAGCACCGGATCACCGGCGAGATCGACCACCAGTCCGAAGGTCCGTTCGCACTGCCAACACACGAAGGAGGGGCGGGTCTTCATGATTAGGTCCTGTTGATGTTTACTTACTAGAAAATCGGGTAGTGGTAAATTTTTAAATGGTTAGCGTAGAAGGGTTCATGATGCCCCCTTGCTTGATTTGATCCCCGCTCCCCGGCCCCCTCGCTGCGCTCGGGGCAGGTTCTCTCCCGGTGGGAGAGGGGCTTTTGCGACACCTTCCTGCCGGGAGCAGGGATCAAAAAAGAAACCGGGAGTGGTTAATGACCCCCTTTACTCGACCACTCAAAAATTCACCACCGCTCATATCTATGCTCACACCGAGCCGCGAAGATGTGGATGTTGGGCACGCCCGCCATCCCCTGCCTGTGCATTCCGCACGCAGACAGGCTGGCGGGCTTTGCCCAACCTACCTGGGGTACCCGCAGGGGATGTCCCGACAAAGGAATCTTTGCGTCTTGTACCCCTTGTGCCTGTTGGAACGGACCGGAATCCGTGAAGAGCCAAGTTGATGTAATCTGTGAAAATCTGCGGATAAAAGATGTCATTGTCATTTTTTCTATCTTAGGGAGCCGGCGAGTCAACCGCCGTTTCCTTCCGCAAACAGCCGCGCGAGCATTGCGCCCGGGTCCGCGGCACGCATGCAGGCCTCCCCGACCAAGAAGGCATGGACGCCGCGTTCACGCATGCGGGCAATGTCTTCCCGCGCGCCAATGCCACTCTCGGTAATGAGGATCCGGTCCGCGGGGATGGCGTCCAGCATCCCGAGTGTCGTCTTCAGATCGACTTGGAAGTTGCGCAGGTTCCGGTTGTTGATCCCGATCAGGCGGCCGGGAATCGCTAGGGCCCGCTCCAGCTCTTCCCGGTCATGGACCTCCACCAGCACGTCCAGCCCCAATTCTCCGGCCAGGATACTGAGCTCCTGCAGCCGGCGGTCGTCCAGGCAGGCCACGATCAGTAGGATACAATCGGCGCCGATGGCCCGAGCCTCGTAGATCTGATAGGGGTCGATGATGAAGTCCTTGCGGAGGACCGGCAGGGTACAGGCGGCCCGGGCCTCTTGCAGATGGGCGTCGCTGCCTTGGAAGAAGTCCAGGTCTGTGAGTACCGAGAGGCAGGCGGCACCGCCGCGCTGGTAGCTGGCCGCGAGCTCGGCGGGCCGGAAGTCCTCCCGCAACACGCCTTTGCTGGGGGATGCCCGCTTGAGCTCGGCGATGACCGCCGGCTGGCCGGCGGCCAGCTTGGCCGCCAGGGCGTCGGCGAAGCCACGTATCGGCGGCGGCGCGGCGAGTCCCCGGACCAATCGCTCCCGGGGCAGACGCTCGGCGCGGGCCGCGACTTTCTCCGCTTTGCGGCGTAGGATCTTCTTGAGGATGTCCGGGGTGTCGACCATCGGGTTTATTCGAAGCCCTGGGTGAGCACAACCAGCCGCTCCAGGCGGTCGCGTGCCTCGCCGCTGCGGATAGCGGCATCTGCCGATTGTACGCCTTCCGCCAGGCTGGCGGCGACACCGGCCACATAGATGGCAGCACCGGCGTTGAGGACTACGATGTCCCTGGCCGGCCCTGGCCGGTTTTCGAGCACGCCGCGGAGCAGGGCCAGGCTCGCCTCTGGTCCCGCGACCCGAATGGTGTCCAGGGGTGCGCGGGGGATGCCGAATTCCTCGGGCGCGATGCTGAAACGGCGGATTTCGCCGTCCTTCAGCTCCGCAACTTCGGTCTCGTCGCCGATGCTGATCTCGTCCAGGCCGTCGCGGGAATGGACGACCATCAGGTGGCGGCTGCCCAGGCGTTGGAGCACCTGGGCCAGGGGTTCCAGCAGATCTGCGCGGAAGACGCCGAGCAGCTGATTGGGGACCCCGGCGGGATTGGTCAGGGGGCCGAGCAGGTTGAAGAGGGTCCGCACCCCAAGCTCCTTGCGCGGGCCGATGGCGTGTTTCATGGCCTTGTGATGGACCGGGGCGAACATAAATCCCACCCCGACCTCCCACACGCAGCGGGCGACCTGATCGGGGGTCAAATCCAGCCGCACGCCTGCCGCCTCGAGGACATCGGCGCTGCCGGATTTGCTCGATACCGAGCGGTTGCCGTGCTTAGCGACGTGACAGCCCGCGGCGGCGGCCACGAACATACTGGCGGTGGAGATGTTAAAGGTCCCGGATGCATCGCCGCCGGTGCCTACGATGTCCAGGGTGTTGGGCAGCCCGCCGAGCTCCACGCCGCTGGCCAGCTCGCGCATGACGGCGGCCGCGGCCGCGAGCTCGGTGACTGTCTCTCCCTTCATGCGCATGGCGACCAGGAAGCCGGCGATCTGGGCCCCGGTGGCGGCGCCGCTCATGATGGCCCGCATGGCGGCGGTCATCTCCTCGCTGTCGAGATGCTGTCCGTCGATGACCTTGGCGATGGCCTGTTTGATATCCATGCCTATTTACCCTCGATGAAATTGCGCAGCAGGTCGTGCCCCTGCCGCGTGAGGATGGATTCGGGGTGGAACTGCACGCCCTGGACCGGATGCACGCGGTGACGGATGCCCATGATCTCGTCCCGGGTCCCGTCTTCCGTCCGGGTCCAAGCCGTGACCTCCAAGGATTGCGGGAGGCTCGCCTCCGCGACCACCAGGGAATGGTAGCGCGTGGCCTGGATGGGCATCTCCAGCCCGGTGAACACACCCTGTCCTGCGTGATAGATGAGCGAGGTCTTGCCGTGCATCACCTGCCGCGCCTTCATGATATTGCCGCCGAATGCCTGGCCGATGGACTGATGGCCGAGACAGACGCCGAGGATAGGAATGCGCCCGGCAAATGCCCGGATCACAGGCATAGAGATCCCGGCCTGGTCAGGGGTGCAGGGTCCGGGCGAGATAACGATGTGCGTGGGGGCGAGGTCTGCGATCTCCTCCAGGCCGATGCCGTCGTTGCGGAAGACCCGTACCTCCACCCCCAGCTCGCCCAGATACTGGACCAGGTTATAGGTGAAGGAGTCGTAGTTGTCGATCATCAGGAGCATTTCAAGCTCGGCTTGCATTCGCTGCCAACGGAATACTTACTGCGGTCCGGTGGAGCAGTGCACACGGAAGGACACGCCTTCGTGGGTTTTCAGGTGGGAGACCACAGCAAAGAGACTATCCACGCGCGGATTGCCCTCTGTGCTTAACATGCGCATCAGGCTCTCAGGGCTTTTGTGCAGTTGTACGCCCAAGGTCTCGAAACCGAGGGTCGCATTCACACAATCGCGCAGGAGCAACTTGCCGGTTTCCAGGTCGGCGTTCAGGAACGCATCAAGGGCTTCTTCCAGCAGGGCAATACGAAACGTCGGGTCCCGTTCGGCCCGTGCCTCGATGGTGTCTTTGAAATCTCTGGTAAGCGGCATGGCCTCACCCTCCTTCCTTACGCTTTTTGTAGTTTCTCCAGTACGCCTTGGCCTGGACGATATCGCGCTGTTGACGCTTCTTCGTCCCGCCGACAAGTAGGATCACGAGTTGCCGACCATCCTGGCCGAAATACACCCGGTATCCAGGGCCATAATTGATCCGCCGTTCGGCAACGCCTTCGCCGACCGGTTCCACGTCGCCCGGATTCCCGGTTTCGATTACGACACCCTTTCCATGTAGGGTGGGCTGTGCCCACCGGCTGCATCCGAGCACAGATGACGGTCGATACCCGCCTCGGCCATGGCTACGGCGCGGAAGATGGCGCGGCCTTTGTTCATGGTCTCCTTCCATTCGAGCTCGGGCCTGGAATCCGCCACGATCCCGGCACCGGCCTGGATGTGCAGGGTGCCGTCCCGGATCACGGCGGTGCGGATGGCGATCGCCGTGTCCATATTGCCGTTCCAGGACAGGTAGCCGACCGCTCCGGAATAGATGCCGCGCTTGACCGGCTCGAGCTCGTCGATGATCTCCATGGCCCGGATCTTGGGTGCGCCGGAGACGGTGCCGGCAGGAAAGGTGGCCCGCAGCAGGTCGATGGCACTCATACCGTCCTTGAGTTCCCCCACCACGTTGGAGACCATGTGCATGACGTGGGAGTAGCGTTCCACGAGCAAGCGATCGGTGACCCGCACCGTGCCCACTCGGGCCACGCGCCCGGTGTCGTTGCGGCCCAGGTCGATGAGCATCAGGTGCTCGGCGAGCTCTTTGGGATCGGCCAAGAGCTCCGCCTCCAGCGCCCTGTCCTCGGCCTCCGTGTGGCCGCGGCGGCGGGTGCCGGCGATGGGACGCACGGTGATCACACCGGCATCCAGCCGGGTCAGGATCTCCGGTGACGAGCCCACGATCTGGAACCCCCCCAGATCCAGGAAGTACATGTAGGGCGATGGGTTGAACGCGCGCAAGGCCCGGTAGAGGTCCAGCGGCGCTGCGCCGAAGGGGATGGACAAACGCTGCGAGAGCACCACCTGCATGCAATCACCCGCCAGGATATAGTCCTTGATGCGGTCTACTGCTTGGCGGTAGCCGTCCTCCGTGAAGCCCGAGACGAAGTCGGATTCCTGCACTTCCCTGGACAGTCTGCGGGCAGGGCGGGGAGTTGCGCGCGTTACCCGCCCGACCAGCTCGCCGATGCGGGCCTCCCCGGCCTCCAGGGTATCCCCGGCGGTCGGGTCCAGATGCTTGACGATATACATGGATCCGGACAGGTTGTCGAAGACCACCACCTCGTCCGACACCATGAGCAGGATATCCGGGGTGCCGATGGGATCCGGATTCGGACACCGGGCCAGTCGGGGCTCGATATGGCGAATGGTGTCGTAGCCGAAGTAGCCCACCAGACCGCCGGCAAAGCGCAGTTCCTCGGGTTGCTCACAGACCTGGATCCGGGCCTGGAAGTCCTGGATCCAGGCCAGGGGGTCCGTGACCTCCCGGTCGTGGACGATGGTGCCGTCTCGCTCCAGGACCACGCGCTTGCCGTACACCTTGAGCAGGGTCCGGGCGGGCAGCCCGATGATGGAGTAGCGGCCCCATTTCTCGCCGCCGTGGACGGATTCGAAGAGATAAGAGAAGGCACCGGCCGCCAGCTTGAGATAGATACTCAGTGGGGTATCGAGGTCGGCGCGTACCTCGCAGACGATGGGGATCCGGTTATAGCCCTGATCGGCAAGATCGGCGTAGGCTTCGGGTGTCATGAAGGGTCTCCGAGAATAGGACTCAGGGGATTGGCCGAATGACGCTTAGGCTTCAGCGCCGCCATCGGCGGCCCGTGCCGGACCTTGTTCTCATGAGACCGTGAAAAGACACTGGTTTCGACCCTGTTAAGTAAACCTTAAAAATGATGTTAAAGGTTCGGGCGCCGATTCCCGGAGCGGTACTTTCGCTTGGTCCGGCAACATTCAATGTTTCGATTTTATGTTTCTCGATCCATTCTGCGATCTTGTCGCCGGCTGCATCATCATATGCATCGACACTGAGTAACGGCTTACCAAAACGTGCCGTGCAACTTGCAGTCCATTCAGTACCCCTATCAACCAATGCAAGATTCAATGAAGTTATAATACAGGTCGCATCGGAGTCCCTTACGTTCAGTTCCGTTCGCAGTGACCTCGGAACAGCCGGGGCCGAATCGCTGCGCGCCTTATCGGTTGGGACCAGCGGAAACTCAGCTGGGATCTTTCCGGTTTCACATTCCTTATTCGGTGGACACCATCCACCGATCTCAACGCCGGCGGCCAAAGCGGCCTTGAGTGCCGCTTGATCAACGCCGGTCTGTCCACCGGAGATTAGCTTTCTGATGGGCACCTTAAAAAATTCAAGTATCCACGTGGAGTGGGATACCAATGCCATTAAGTTAGTTGTTGGCCGCTGGTCGTGGTGGGCCGGAATACGAAAGAAAAAACGACGAAGCGCGCGAATCGGCGTGAAGTGAAAACCGGGTTTTCACTTCGCGTCTTGAAAAATCGCCGGGAAAGCAGCTTTTCAAGGTGCCCATACAGGATCTTTAATTCGCAAAAAGGCTCTCGCAAAAAGGCCCTTTAGGGTGTCTTTCGCAAAAACCCCTTAGATCGAATCCGAATCTGTCGAAAAACCTTTCGAATCCTTCGAATCCTTCGGACTCTTCATGGTGCTCTTCCTCTATCAAGGTCTTGGTAAACCAATCCGTGCTCCAGGCAATGGCCTTATCGAGCTCCTCCGGTCCCTCCAGCATATTGAAAACATGACCGGCATCGAGTATGATCAAGGCCTCCTCCCCTTCGTGATAGCGCATATAAATTTCCCCCATTTGGGGTTGAGGCTTGATGCCGACGTCCTGCAAACCGACGACCACCATCAAAGGCTTGGTAAAGCGAACAATCTCGGCCACCGGATCGACTTTCAACAGTTCCTCGAAGAAAGGACGCTTGAGCTCTAAAGTCCTACCTGAGAATGTGAAGGAAAGACTCTCACCATCATCGAGATTTAGTCCGGCTTCTACGAAAGTCAATCCGGCTCCTTCGAGATCCAGTTCGGTTTCTATCGTGTCCGGTCCCAAAACGTCCATGGTGTAGGTTGCATAGGGAATCGCGACCGGCGACCAGAGCACCATCGAATCGATTCGATCATCCCGAGCCGCCGCACTCGGAGCTATCACCCCACCCTGGCTGAGACCAAGCAGCCCCATGCGTTCAGGGTCTATCTGCGGAAGATTGGCCGCATATTCGATCGCGACCAGGGCATCGCTGATCTGTCTCGTGAACCTCATATCCGCAAAGTCGCCATCGCTTTCCCCGCTCCCCCGATAATCGAAGCGGAGGTTGGCAATCCCTTGCTCGGCGAACACCCGGGCCGTCCGGCCATACATGGTTTCCTCCGTCCCCTTCACCGGCACAGAAAGTCCATCCTTATTGCCACTAAACCCATGCGCCATCACGACGATCGGATACGGAGAATCCATTAGGGGTTCCGTGAGGATCCCCACCAGGGTTTGTCCCTGGTTTTCGAATGTGATACGTGATGAGGTGGTTCCATACTGGGGCATCAGTTGTGGGGCCGGCTCCCCGACCTCGATAATCGAGGTCGAGGTTTCCTCGGCGAAGGTTCCCGCAGACCACGTGAGCAGTCCGATAACACAGGCTGTTTTTATGATGTTGTCACGCATTTTCACTCTCCTCTTTAGGGGGTTGAACGATTACGCCGATTTATCAATTGTCATTTCGAGCGCAGCGAGATTCGGTAATTTCTTTTTCCCATGCGGAACTGACATCACCGGGGGCCGTAGAATAATTATCCAAAAAAAGGAGAAACCTAGCTATTTCTAACCTCTCTCTTGGACAATCGAATTAATTCTGACGCTAATTCTTCAATATTTCTTTGCATATATTGATGCCTCTCATTATACGGCCAACGAAACGAGTTTAGACTTGTAGACTGCACACAGATATTGGCTTGTTCCCACACTCCGGCATGGGAATGCAATTGTAACCGCTCCAGCGGCCAATGTTTTATGACGCTGGAGCGTCCGGACTTCCTCCCACGCTGGAGCGTGGGAGCCAGAGAGGGTCTTTAATTCGCAAAAAGGCTCTCGCAAAAAGGCCCTTTAGGGTGTCTTTCGCAAAAACCCCTTAGATCAAATCCGAATCTGTCGAAAAACCTTTCGAATCCTTCGGACTCTTCGGACTCTTCATGGTGCTCTTCCTCTATCAAGGTTTTAATAAACCAATCCGTGCTCCAGGCAATGGCCTTATCGAGCTCGGCCGATTGCTCCGGGATATTGATAAAATGATTGGCATCGAGTATGACCAAGGCCTCCTCCCCATCGTGATACCGCAGATAAATTTCCCCCATTTGGGGTTGAGGCTTGATGATAGTGTCCTGCAAACCGACGACCACCATTAAGGGTTTGGTAAAGCGAACAATCTCGGCCACCGGATCGACCTTTAACAGACCCTCGAAAAAGGGACGCTTGAGACCGAAAGTTGCCCCCCAGGATGTCGTGAAGGAAAACACCTCACCGTCCGCGGCATTCAGTCCAGCTTGCACCGTTTTCGGTCCGAAAACGTCGCTGTAGCTCGCATAGGGCATCGAGGCGGGCACCCAAAGCACCATCGAATCGATTCGATCGTCCTTGACTGCCGTACTCGGAGCTATTATTCCACCCTGGCTGCGGCCAAGCAGCCCCATGCGTTCAGGATCTATCTGCGGAAGATTGGCCGCGTATTCGATGGCGGTCAGGGTATCGCTGATCTGTCTCGTGAACGTCATATCCGCAAAGTCACCATCGCTCTCCCCGCTCCCACGAAAATCGATGCGGAGGCTGGCAATCCCTTGCTCGGCGAACACCCGGGCCGTACGGCCATACATGGTTTCTCCCGTCTCTTGCAAAGGTTGGGAGAATCCATCCTTATTACCGCTGAACCCATGCAGCATCACGACGATCGGATAGGGGGGAGTCGTTTCGGGTTCCGTGAGGATCCCCACCAGGGTTTGTCCCTGGTTTTCGAAGGTGATACGTGATGATCTGCTTCCAAACTGAGGCACCAGTTGTGGGGCCGGCTCCCCGACCTCGATAATCGAGGTCGAGGTTTCCTCGGCGAAGGTTCCCGCAGACCACGTGAGCAGTCCGATAACACAGGCTGTTTTTATGATGTTGTCACGCATTTTCACTCTCCTCTTTAGGGGGTTGAACGATTACGCCGATTTTATCAATTGTCATTTCGAGCGCAGAACGACGAAGCGCGCGAATCGGCGCGAACAAGATCCCTCCCTTCGGTTCGGGATGACAATTTCGTGAGGATTCGCGTGATTCATAGTTTTTCTTCCTTTTTGTCGACCAGTAACGCTTAACTTAATGGCATTGGGTTACCCACCCCTTGCTCAATGTGTATCACACAACTATTGGCGGCCGAACAGTTTTATTAGATTGCACGCAGACATTATTGCATGCGTATGCGGGCAGTCTAGCACAGTAACTTCCTGTCGGCGTCCCCCTGCTTCCCGGCATCGCTTGCGGAGCTAACGGATGAGCAGGCTGCGAGCTCGTTGCAATGAGCGGCGCGGAACGTAAAACTCCCTGACTAGGTAGTTTCATCCAAACAGCGCAAGAACACGTCAGGGGTACCTAGGGACAACCCCCCTGTGATTGCCCTATCCGAGGGCAGGCACGGGGCCTGTCCCTATCCGCTCGCGCTCTAGCCAGGTCTGATTGAGTATGGGAAAATAACCCGATGGCTCCGATGAGGCCGCGGAATCGCTCCTACCACCAGAGGGTTTCCCTCCGCGCAGCTGGAAGCCGGTAGCTGGCGACCGGTAGCTATTAGATGTGCCAAGGCCATGTTTTCGAGTGGATTCAAGCGTCTGCCCTCCCCCGCCGGCGCTTCGGTTTGTCTTGCTGCGGGCGTGTTTTGGCGACCTCCCCATCTGAGATCGCCAGGATCAGGCCCAGGGTGAAAAAGGCGACGAGCAGACTGCTTCCACCTTGGCTGATGAAGGGGAGTGTGATACCGGTCAAGGGGATGAATTTGGTGACGCCGCCGATATTGAGGAAGGTCTGGGTCGCGGTGACCGTCGTCAGTCCGAGGCCCAGCAGCATCCCGAATGGAGGGCCGGTCCGGCCCGCGATCCGCAACCCGCGCGCGAAGAGGATCAGATAGAACACGACCACCGCCGCGCAGCCGAAAAAGCCCAGCTCCTCACCGATCACCGAATAGATGAAGTCCGACTCGGCGATCGGGGTATATTCCGGGTTGCCGCGCCCGAAGCCCTCCCCCCACAGCCCGCCGGAATACATCCCGGACAGGCCCTGGAGGATCTGCCAGCCGGTGCCGGTGGGATCGTCAAAGGGTGCCTGCCAGGCCTGAATGCGTCTTTGCCCGTGAGCGAACAGGGTAAGCATCAGATAGCCCACCCCCGTCGCAGCGAGGATACCGTAGACCAAATAGCCCCAGCGGGCGGTACCGACGACCAGCAGCACCAAGAGGGCGACGCTGAGGATGACGAACATCCCCAGGTCCCGTTGCAGCAACAGCAGTCCCGCCAGTAGGGCCCAGAATCCCAGCAGGGGCAGCAGTGCCCCGAACGGCGGCACCAGCCATGGGCGCCAACTACCCAGGGCCTTGGCGTCCCGGTCGATGAGGCCGGCCAGGAACAGGAGCACCGTTATCTTGAGCAGCTCGGTGGGCGTGATGAAGCCCAGCGCATAAACAGCGCCGCGGAATCGCTGCCCCGTGATCAGCACGCCCGCCAAGAGGACCAGGGACAGCCCCGCCCAGACCCAGGGCCACGCGGCGAGCCGCCGATAGCGCCCCCGCATCCCGGCGATACAGACCGCCAGCATGACCAGGACCCCGCCGGGAAAGATAAAACGCACGTTTGCCCACCGATCGGCACCCTCGAAGGCGCCCAGCCGATACTGGGCGAGCAGCCCAAGCCCGGACAGAAAGGCCGCCACGACCGGCAGCATCTGATCACCCCGGAATCGGAACAGCACCAGGGTCAGATGGATCACTAGCAGGCTCGCTGCGTAGGTGAGCAGGGGCAGGAGATCCAACAGCCCGAGCCGGCGGCCCGCCGCTTGACCCGAGCCCAGTATCATCAGAAAGCCCAGTGCAACCAGGAGCAGGCAACCGGC
The DNA here is from genome assembly GCF_004359955.1 of Candidatus Thiosymbion oneisti. Taxonomy (NCBI): domain Bacteria; kingdom Pseudomonadati; phylum Pseudomonadota; class Gammaproteobacteria; order Chromatiales; family Chromatiaceae; genus Candidatus Thiosymbion; species Candidatus Thiosymbion oneisti. The sequence continues at coordinate 25,770 of NZ_SMSC01000021.1, read as the reverse complement.
CAGCAATTGCCGCTCCGGCCGCCGTAGCTCCCACACCCCGACCCCTCCGGCGGACGCCGCCGTCACCGTCTTAGCACCATACTGAACCGCTCTACGCTGACCACTTGAAAATTTACCACTACCCAGGGTCGCGCCTATCAGGACAAAATATGCTTTCGTATCTCATTATGGAGTCCAACAAGATGGCAGACAAAATTCCCGTTGTGGTAGGAGATGCTGAATCCCCTTCGAATGTCCTCGGCTTGGGGGATCAGGTTGAACGACAGATTGCCGAAATCGATGTCGATACCCTCAAACAGTCCCTCAGCAGGCTGACCGGCCAACTGGATTCACTCTTCCAAGACCTCAAGGCCGTCGGTAGCTTCAAGCTGGACCAAGTGGAGGTCAGCCTGGAGATAAGCGCCGAGGGGGGCGTGGCATTGATCGGTACCGCCAAGGCGGGGGCACGTGGGGCCATCAGTCTAACCTTCAGCCGGGGGTAAGCAGCCTAGGGGGGGTTCTCAAATGAACCGCACCGAAGAACCACGGATGGACACAGATAAACACGGATCACAATCGGTGTTTATCCGTGTCTATCCGTGGTTCTAATGCAGTACAGTAAAAACTCCAGATTGAGAACGCTCCCTAGCCCGTGTCGGCCCAATTCCCGTTACGTGACTTCCTCCTCAGACTCGACGCCGAAGGGATTCGGGTTCGGGTCCGTGACTATCGCCGCATTGCCCAGGCCCTGCAGGGGAGCGGACCCTGGACGCGCCGCCGCTTGCGCGACACCCTGGCGGTACTGCTGACCAAGAGCGAACACCAGCAAAACCTCCTGTTGCGCCAGTTCGACCGCTACTTCTCCCTATCTTCCGCAGAGGTCGAGGCGGTCGCAGAAGCGATCGACACCCAAGCCTTTCTGAACGACCTGCGAAATTTGGAAGCCGCACCGGACAGGCCACCGGTATCTTCCCCGCTACCGCCAACCCCTATCCCGCCCGAGGTACCCGATCAACCGGATAGCCGTTCCCGATCACGATCAGCCTGGTTACTGTTGATCCTGGCCCTAATCACGGGTCTGGCAATCTGGTATTACTGGCCGAGGCCCGATCCAGCTCAGGTGGTCGATCCGACCGCACCACAGCCAAGGGCAGAATCTCCCTCAGGCCAAGAGGATGAGCTGGAAACCCGAACTGACGAGACCCGAACCGACGAGACCCAGCCCGATAAAACCCAAACTGACGAGACCCGAACCGACAAGACCCGAACCTACAAGAAGGTCCCCTATGTCGAGGACATTCAAAACGTCTCCCTGCCCCAACTCGATGCCACCTGGAAGAAACCGGCCTGGGCGTCCGGTGCTCTGTTGTCCGGTGCTCTGTTGCTGCTGTTGATCGCCTATCCGGTCTATCTAGGGTTGATCGCCTATCTGGTCTATCCAGGGTTTAACCGCAAGATCCGTTTTCCCGCGCCCCTCGAATGGGATGCAGACAAACCCCGACGTTTCTCGCTGGCGCAGGTCGGCGGGGGGCCCGCTCCTCTGCTCGACCGGGATACCCTGGATGAGGCGGCAGATGCCGTCAGCTATTTTCAGAGCGACCGGCCGGCGGCGACCCTGGACGTGCCCGCTACCATCCAGGCCACCCTGGATCAGGGCGGACTGCCGGCGCTGCGGTTTCACCGGCGCAGACATATCCGCACCCTGCTCATCTTGCGCGACAGGCGCGCCAGGGCGAGCTGGAACCGGACCGCGGAAGAGCTGGCCGTGGGCATTGGGCAGCGCGGGGTTCCCGTGGTCCTCGGCGCCTTCAAGGGTTCTCCCGCCCGCTTTAGAGTGGAGCACGGCGGGGTAGGGCATCTGGAAGATCTGGAAGAGACCCGCGCTGCCTTCATCATCCTGATCTTCAGCGATGGCTCCCGGATCCGACCCTCCCCGGCCTGGACCGATCTCAAACAGTGGCCCCAGTGCGCCTGGCTGGACTACCGCGAGCCTCGTCGCTGGTCGCCGGAGCATCCCGCGCGGCGCTACGGCCTGCCGCTCTATACCGCCGATGCCCAAGGCATTGGCGCGGCGCTTAAAGGCTTCCTCAGCGAATGGGGCGCCAGGACCCAGGCACCTGATGTCGCCGCGCCCATCGTCAGGGGTGAGCTGACCGACGCCGCCCTGGCGTCCCGGCTCGGCGATACCCTGTCCTGGGCTCAGGACTGCTCGGTCTTGCACCCCTGCAGCAGGGGCCTTGCGGACAGGTTGCGCCGGCGTTTTTACCCGCATCTAGCCGCCACGCGCTTGGAACGGATGCTGGACCTCCCAGGCACCTGGCAAGACGCGGAAGGTATCCGTTTTGCTCCCGCGGCACGGCGGCTGTTGAAGCAGGGCTTTGTGACGCGACCGGAAAAAAATCGCCGCGAGGTCCTGGAATTCATCCGGGATGAGTTGGACCAAGCGGGAAGGGAGCTGGAAGCGGGCGGTCTGGCCCGACTCGACTGGCAAAGCCGACGCGCCCTGCTCGACCTGGAGCTGGGTCGGCCCACGCCGGAGCTGGCCGCTCTGGCCCGGACCCCGGCGCTCGCTGCCGCGCTCAGCAACCGTCTCCAGGAATTCGGCCTGTCTGGCGGGGCAGACTCCGGCGAAGCGGACAAGATCCCCCTGGCAAACCAGCCGTCTCCCGAGATCTTGCAGTCTCTCACCTGGCTGCCCGACAGTCCCCTGCAACAAAAACGCCGCCGTTACCATCCATTGCGCAGCGGGCAACGGCTGGTTGCGGGCCTGATCGGCACGGCCTTGCTGGCGATGATCGCCTGGAGCCTTTGGCTCGCCGTGCAGTCCGTTCCACAACCGGAGCCGAACTGGAGGGTAGAAGGCGTGGATGCCCTGGCCCTGTTGCAAGAACAGCCGCAAGAAAACGCCGGCGAGCCGGCGGATGGAATCCGGGGTATGGTCTCCGACCTGCCTGCCGAGCTAAGGCTCAAACCCGATACGGACTACAGATTAAGACTGTTCGGCGGGGGCTATTGGCAGGACTATGCATTCAGGGTATCCGAGGGCCAAGAGGCCCGGCTGCTTGTGGCGGAAAGGGAAATCGAGCGGCCTTGTATGGAAGAGATCACGGCGGGCCTGCAGGCGATTATCTGTTTGCAGGACGGAACCACGCCGCCTCAGAGTTGGCGCGAGCGACTTGAAGCCACGGATGTCCCGGACAAGCCGCTGGGACGTCAATTGAGTATAGGCATCGAAATTGCTGAAGACCCGGAGTCCACCCCGGATCATTGGTCCGGCTATGACCCACTGCTGGCCACCGGCTCCCTGGATGCCATCTTCCGCCTCTATCCGACCGCAGGAAAAGCGGTCCTGGATCGGATGCCTGTCCTGTTGGAACAGCTTCCGATCTCCGCTACCCAGGCCCTTTGGTGGCTGGAGGACCCGTCCGCTACCTTCCTTTCCGAGCCGGATCGGTCGGCGCTGGATGCAGCCCTCGGAAGCTTCGCCAGAGCCGGATCGCTGAGATGGGATAGCGCCTCATTGGTCGCACTCTTTCAGCCCGGAAGCACGCCCGACATCAGCGAGGACGAGCTGATTGCGGCCTTGCGCCTCGACCCTGATGATTTCTCCGGCAATGGTGACCCCCTCTTGTTATTCCGGCCTTTGGCAACAGCGGAACCCCCAAAATCTGCACCCAAAGACCCTGCGCCGGATTATGCCAACTGGAAAATACTCTGGAAGGTCAAAGCGCATTCCGAGTATATCGCTTGGCCCCAGGGTGTTGCCTTTGCACCGGACGGGCGCAGTGTGCTGTCAGGAAGTGATGACAGTACGATGAAGCTGTGGGACCTGAGCAGTGGCCAGAAAATCCGTACCTTCAGCGGGCCTTCCGGTGTCTTTGCAATTGCCTTGGCGCCGGACGGCCGCCGTGCGCTGTCAGGAGGTGTGGACAATACCCTGAGATTATGGGACCTGATCAGCGGCAAAGAAATCCGGACCTTTACAGGACATTCGAACGCAGTTCATGCCATTGCCTTCTCTCCGGACGGACGCAGTGTGCTGTCAGGAAGCTGGGACAATACCCTGAAACTATGGGATCTGAACAGCGGTAAGAAACTGCGCACTTTCACTGGACATTCCGATGTTGTCTACAGCGTTGCTTTTGCCCCGGACGGACGCCGTGCACTGTCGGGAAGTCGGGACAATACCCTCAAATTATGGGATCTGAGCAGCGGCAAGGAGATCCGCACCTTCAGCGGACATTCTGGGAGTGTCATGTCCGTTGCCTTTGCACCGGACGGACGCAGTGTGCTGTCAGGAGGTGTGGACGATACCATGAGATTATGGGACCTGATCAGCGGCAAAGAAATCCGCACCTTCAGCGGACATTCCGACGCTGTTTTTTCCGTTGCCTTTGCACCGGACGGTCGTAGTGTACTGTCGGGCAGTGGTGACGGTACCCTGAAATTATGGGACCTGAGCAGTGGCAAAGAGATTCGCACCCTCAGCGGGCATTCCAATGGGATCTCCTCCGTTGCCTTTGCACCGGACGGCCGGCGGGCCGTGTCGGGGGATAGCGATGGCTACTTGATTTTGTGGGGGGCGGAGTAGCTGGGAGGATCTTCTATTACCAGCGGGGCCTCGCCTCAGACCGACGAGATCAAGTGATAAGTGATAAGTGATAAGTGATAAGTATGAAATGAAGAAGGCAGTCCTGTTTTCACACTCCACACTCAGCCATCGGGGACATCCCAACTATCCGGCCGTCATTCCGGCTGGGACGCCGGAATCCGGACGCCAGGGACGGCAAACCGGCGGGAACCCGGAACATGGGTTATAGGCATCCGACCGATCGGCCCGTGTCGATGCGGTTCGTGTTACTCACCACATCCTTGTCTGTTCTGTTTCCGAGCAGAGTCCTACCGGACACCCATAGCCTGCTCTGGCTGGTGACCTACGACCCACGGTTATCAGACACCGCGCGAAACACTTTGGCAAATGCTATCGTGACAGTCTTCCACCAGCAGATCACGAGGAAAGATGATGGCCCAAATGATCGTCAGAGAGCTGGAAGAAATCGTCGAACTAAGGCTCAAGCGCCGCGCTGCGCGTCATGGAAGGAGCATGGAGGAGGAGGTCCGGGAGATCCTTTGCAATGCGATTCGTGACGAGCAAGGCCCGCAAATCGGGCTCGGTTCACGCATCGCCGCTCATTTCGAAGGCAAGGGCCTGGATACGGATCTGCCCGAGCTACGGGGTATCGAGGCACGCTCTGCGAGCTTCGGGGAATGATCGTTCTCGACACCAACGTACTATCGGCCTTGATGCAATCTCAACATTGAGAGGAATGCGAGATGTCCGAATTGCTTCGCAACAACCACCGATGAGAAGCAACCTCAGAGGCAGTGATTATTATTCGGTTGCCCTGTATACCAAGACCACACAGGCAGGAAAGACCCATGCGAGTCTATTTCGATATCCGAGCCCAAGGCACCAGCGCCTACGCCGGTACCGAAACAGGCGGCCAAATGCTGCATCTGGCAGGTTTAGAGCTGGGCGAGCAGGCCCAGGTACGGATCAAAGGCAGGTCCTATACCCTGGGCGATCTGGTCCGGCTGCTGATCGAATTCAAAAATGACGATGCCGGGTTGTTGGACGACCGCGACCAACTGGAGATCGGGCGGTATCTGTATGCCCAGACCATTGCCCGCCTGCCGCCGGCGGAGCAAAACAAGCTGCGAGATGCCTCCGAAGTCATCCTGCATCTCGCCAGCCCGGATGAGCAGATCACCCGCCTGCCCTGGGTGTTGCTGGCACGTGACCAGGACCTATTGAGCATCTGCGGCTGGTCGGTATTGTTGCGTGGTGAACCCTTTGTCCGGCCGGACGACGAGGGGACCATACAGCTGCATCACGGTCTGCGGGCCGTGGAATTGCCGCCGGCGCCGCGCCTGCTGGTGATCGCCCCCCAGCCGACGGATGTCAAAGGCACGGATGCGGATGCCCATCTGGCAGCATTGCAGGAGCAATTGAGTAGCCGTGATGCCCACATGCAGTGGGGCAAGCATTTACGCCGCGTAGACGACTGGGATGAATTCGTCGCGGTCTTGCCGGAGTTCAGGCCACACCTGATCTATTACTATGGCCACGGCAGGGGAACGGAACACCGTAGCGAGCTCATCTTCGCGACTCATCAGGGGCAGGCCCGGAAGATCCCCGTGACGGGTTTCGCCCAGTGTATCAACCAGTTGGAGGACCCTCCCAGGCTGGTCTATGTCAATTGCTGCCAGGGGGATGCGGCCGGTTATCTCGGGGTGGGGCGGCAGATAAAGGCACCGGCGGTCCTGACTAATCGCACCAAGGCGGTGATCCCGGCGGCCCAAGCCCAGGCCATGGCCCTGTGGGAGGCTGTGATCCTGAAGGGCCGGGCCCCGCACCTGGCCTTGCAAGAGGTCTACCAACGCACGCCCGAGTTGGATCTGTCACTGGCGGACGTGTGCTGGATGACGCCGGTGCTGTACGGACAGTATGCCGAATGGCGGGCCAATCCGCCGGTCAAACACTGGATTAAGGATGATGAGTGGCATCTCAAGGTGGATCGCATCCACCAATTCGGCACCGTTAGCTTCCTGGTGCGCGAGATGCTGCGCAACAAGCGGCCGCGCTGTCTGTTCTTCGTCTGGTACGGGCGTGCGGGCGAGGGCATCGATCTGTTCCATGAGCGTCTGGCTTCCGAGCTGGAGCTGGACCTACCCGGAGCGACAGAGGTCTATCCGGTCAATCCGGCCTGGCCGGATCATTTGGCGGACCCGACAATCGCCTTCCGCGAGGTGACCCTGGAGGTCTTCGGGGTGAACAGCCTGGAGGATATCCCGGCGCGTATCCGCACGCAGAACCAGGGCGAGCGACAGGTCCTGACCTATCTGAATCATCGACCGGTCATCACCCGTCCCTATGCCTCGCCGGAGATGCTGGCAAATACCATCAATCCGCAGACCCTGCGCGACTATTTCGACTGGTGCGACCGGGTCTATCCCGACTTGCTCGAACCGGGCCAGTACCTGTTGGTCGGCATCTCTTTCGTGGTCAAGGACCCGCCGAGATTCCGCGACTGGTTTCGCCAGGCCCAGCGCGGATTGGATCTGTGCAACAGCGTGGTACGTCTGTTGGACGAGATGGAGAATCTGGCCGAAGAGGATTTGAAGGATCTTTTCCATCTGCACAAGATTCCGCTGCCGGCCGCCAGGCGCGACCAGGTGATCAAATCAATCCTCGCCAAGACCAAAGGCCGCTACGAGCTGACCATTGACGAGCTACGGAACTGGCTGGAGTGCGGACTGGCGGTGGAGGAAGAGCAACAAGAAGATCAGGGCTTCAGGCCCTTCGAGGTATGACGAGATGGAATTGAGCCCGGATATCCTGCAACTCACCCCGGCGGACAGCACCTTCGAACAGGACGCCCGCTGCTTTGTGCCCGACGCCAAGCTGGTGACCGCCATCCGGACCGCGGTGGCGGTGGGTGAACCCTTGTTGATGACGGGCGAACCGGGCACCGGCAAGACCCAGGCGGCCTATTACGCGGCCTATCAGCTGGCGCTGGAGCCGGTCATCCATTTCCAGGTGAAGTCGGAGACCACAGCGCGGGACCTGCTGTATCATTTCGATACGGTCCAGTATTTCCATGACGCCCATTTCCGGAATCTTCAGGAGGAGAAGCAAAAGGAAGCGCAAAAGCAAGGGCAGCCAAATGCCGGCGATCGACTGGACAAAAGTAGCTATGTGGAGCCGCGTCCTTTATGGGAGGCGTTCAAGCACAGCGACAAGACCGGAAAACCGGCGGTGCTGCTGATCGATGAGATCGATAAGGCGCCCCGCGATTTCCCCAACGATCTGCTGCACGAGCTGGACCGAATGGAGTTCACGGTGGCCGAGACCCGCACCAGGGTCAAATCCGAACGGCGCATCCGCCCGCTGGTGTTTATCACCTCCAACAGCGAACGCCGCCTGCCGGAGCCTTTTTTACGGCGTTGCGTGTACCACCATATCCGTTTCAACGATACCATCGTCGAGCGTGCCGTCGCGGCCCATGCCAAACACCGCCCCGAGTTGAACCGCCTGAGCGATGAGCTGCTGAAGCTGGCAATTCGCCGCTTTCTGGATCTGCGCGACCAGGACACTTTGCGCAAAAAACCCGCTACCGGCGAGCTCCTGGTCTGGTTGCGTATGCTGGCACTGAAGGTGGATATGGATGCCGCGAAGCTGCACCAGCTATTAAAGTCGAAGGACCTGTCGACACTGCCCTATCTGGGCACGCTGCTGAAGGACCATCAGGATATGGAGGAGGTAGCCGGTTGAAAAGGAATCCAGTCCCTCAAACAACGCCAAATAATTCAGATTGCTTTGCGTCCGTTGGCGTTCATTTGCGGACTCTTCTCGTTCGATCCTGGTGCTGTTCGGCGTTATTTGGCGTTGCTTGAGCGGGCGTCGTGTTGGGTTACGGCGCGTTCGACGCCCTGTCCCCCGCAGCGTTTCCCCGCGCGCCTAACCCAACCTACGCCCAAGGCGAGATCGGCACGGACAGGCGGCACGTTAAATACAAACATCCTGTAAATCCTGTGTAATCCTGTAAATCCTGTCCTATTCGGGGCTCGCGACAAATCATTCAGGCCCCTTTATTCGACGGTGACGGATTTGGCCAGATTCCGCGGCTGGTCCACGTCGGTACCCTTGAGCACGGCCACGTGGTAGGCCAGGAGCTGGAGCGGGATGGTGAAGAGCAAGGGGGCGATGAGGCTCTCTGCCTGGGGGAGCTTGATGACGGTCATGCCCCGCCCTTCGGTCATGGTGACGCGGTCGTCGGCGAACACGAAGAGCGCGCCGCCGCGGGCCCGGACCTCATCGAGGTTGGACTTGCATGCGGAAATGGTCAACCACCAAGTCGGCAAGAGCACGGTGATCGCGTATTCGGATTACAGATTTTCGACCAACCTGACAGATCAAGACATGTCGACCTCAGCGCTCAGGCGATCGCGTTGATGTGGGCTGTGGCCTATAAACAGGTCATGATCCTAGCTGTCAGGTCCCCGTTCTCGTCAGGTTTCACGAGCCGCATCTATACTGCCACACGGCACAATCTGCGCATTTCACTCCCTCTCCCTCCGGGAGAGGGCCGGGGTGAGGGGGAAATTCAAAAGTTCGGATTGTGCCGTGTGGCAGTATACCTAGGCTCCGATGGGCGCCTGCGCACCCTCGAAGGCGCCCAGCCGGTACTGGGCGAGGAGCCCAAGCCCGGACAGAAAAGCCGCCACGACCGGCAACAGCTGATCACCACGGAATCGGAACAGCACCAGGGTCAGATGGATCACTAACAGGCTCGCCGCATAGGTGAGCAGGGGTAGGAGATCCAACAGTCCGAACCGGCGGCCCGCCGCAAGACCTGCGCCCAGTACCATCAGCCAGTACCATCATAGAAAGCCCAGTGCGACCAGGAGCAGGCAACCGGCCAGCAATTGCCGCTCCAGCCGCCGTAGCTCCCACACGCCGGTCCCCCCGGTGGACGCCGCCGTCACTGCAACGTCCCCAGCGCGTGCGCCCGTACCAGCAGATCACGGGCGATGGGGGCCGCGGTCTTCGACCCGTAACCGCCGTGTTCCACCATCACCGCCACCGCCAGGGCAGGACGGTTCGCCGGGGCAAAGCCGACGAACCAGCTATGGGCCGCGCCTTGGGGATTCTGTGCCGTCCCGGTCTTGCCCGCGATGGGCGGTCCCTCGCCGTCGATACTCCGTCCCGTGCCTTGGGTAACCACCTTGCGCAGCATCCCCGCGAGCCGCCGGGCCCCGGCGGCGGACATGAAACGGGCGAGCCGGATGGGGGGATCGGTCGCCACCAGGCGGGGGCCCATTGCCAGCCCCCGATTGGCGACCGCCGCCACGATCAGGGCCATGTGCGCCGGGGTCACCAGGATTTTCCCCTGACCGATGGACGCCTGCGCCAGGCCATATTGGTCGGAGGTCGCGATTTCGGGTATGCGGCCGGTGTTCATGGTCCAGGCGCCGTAGGGGCTTCGGTACAGGTCGATCCGGCGATTAAAGCGGAAGCGCTCGAGGTTGCGGGAGAAGGCGGCATGACCATAGCCGACCCCGAGTTGGGCGAAGAACACGTTGGACGACTTGACCAGGGCGGTAGCCAGGCCGAGGTTGCCATGGCCCTTCCAGACCCTCCCTGATCTGCGTGCGGCATAGTATTCGTGGTCCCGGATCTTGCGGTAGCGTGAGGACGTAGCATAGCCATCCGCCGGACAAGGGAGCGTCCCCTTAAATCCCTTTTCCACGGCCAGGGCGGCGGTGAGAATCTTGAATGTGGAGCCGGGTGGATAGAGCCCCTGGGTCGCCCGATTCAACAGGGGTGTCTCGGGCTGACTGGTCCGGAACAGGCCGGCGCTTATTCGGTTCGGATCGAAGGCCGGCGTGCTGACCAGCACCCGGACCGCACCATCTCTTGGGTCCAGAAGCACTACCGCCCCCCGTTTGCCGTCGAGCCGTTGCGCCGCCAGGAGCTGTAGCTCGGTATCCAGGGTGAGCGCAAGGTCTTGACCACGGGGGTTCCGGTCGCGGGTCAATAGCCGGTGTCCCAGCTCACCCCAGGCCGGCAGACTATCCACCGTCGCTCCGTTCAGATGGGCATTGGCGGCCGCCTCCAGACCACTAGTGCCGAACTTGGCATCACTGTAACCCACCACGTGGGCGAACGCGGGTCCATAGGGATAGCGGCGGAGAACCTGGTCCCCTCGCCTTTCGCTGAAGGCCAGCACCTCACCGCGACGATCCAGGATCCGCCCGCGCCGGATGCGGTGGGCGGGGTTGAACTGACGGCGGTCGTAGGCCTGCATAAAGGCGAGGAACTGCGGCCGGAACAAGCCGGTCAGCTGCCAGGTCGCCTGATACAGGAGCACGCAGGAAAACAGAATGGTCAGGGCGATGAAGAAGATGTGAAAAGACCGTTTGGAGCGGCCAAGGTGCCGCAGCTCCATGAGGCCACGCAAGTCGAAGCCGAGCTTGATGAGGTAGACCAGCGTCAAGAAGAACGCGCCTTGCAGCCCGATGCGCAGGATCGGCCAGGCATCGGAGCCGACGATAGCGCCGAAAAGCTGGGGTGGATCTGGCGGGGTCACACTTACGCCCGTATCTAGCGAGGCTTCGCCTCAGACCGATGAGGCGTGAATTTTTTGTGCGTGCACAAAGTCAAGTCGGACATGGCAAATACCGAGGACCATCGCTTGATCCCCCTCTCCCCAACCCCTCTCCCGGCGAGGGCGTCTGCTCTGAGCGTTGCCGCCAGCTGGTCATGGGGTCCGTAAGCCGTCTGAAAGACGGCGGTCCCAGCCGGACTCGCGTCCCCGGAACCGCCGATATGTTGTCGGCCCCTGGGACCGCCGACATTCTGTCGGCTCCCGGGACTACCGATATTTCGTTGGCCCTTCCGGCTATCGGGTAAAACCTGAATGCCGAGTTGCCGGTCCAAATGGTCATCAGTCAGGCTGAGTTTTCTCGTTCCCAGGCGCTGCGTGGGAACCAGAGACCGGGAGCGGGGCTGTTGCGACACCCTCTCCCGGGGAGGGTGTCGCAAAAAGGTAGGGCGGGAAAGCGTAGCGCATCCCGCCGTTAGCGTTTTCTTTTCCTACGGGGCTCCCCCAGGCGTTTCCCTACGCAGCTAACGTAACCTACACCCAACGCGAGGTCCGCGCGGGCAGGCCGCGCGGGGGGTCATGTGGGTGTAGGTTGCGTTAAGACGCCAGCACTGACCTGGCAGACAATCAGCGAACCTTTATGCGTCGCAACGCAACACGTCAAACCCTGTTCCGACGCAGGAGGGATCTTTCTTGTCCCGACGCAGGAGGGATCTTTCTTGTCCCGACGCAGGAGGGATCTTTTCCCTCCGGACAACGCCAAATAATTCAGGTATCGCTTTTAGCCAGACAGCTTCTCAGATTCCGCCTTCCGAACCGGAAACGACGCGGGAGCCGGTCCGAGGGTTAAGTATACTTGCCTAAGCGCACGCCGGGAGTCCTGCAATGCCAGGGTGAGCACGTATAAATTTCATGATGATTCACTGCTGTCCGGTAAAACCAGCCGCGCTGCGTTGTAACTATTTGTAATAGAAGACGAAATTTCCAATTTATGAGTGTCATCGATTTGAATCGAACTACAGACTCTTGGACAAATCGGGTGGCGTTCGATGCAATCAGACCATCGTATTGACGCAGATCCCTACACAATTCTACACATTCCGAGCTTGTCTTTATTCGAGAAAACCCATTTTTTCAAATAGTTACTGAACTGAAATCCAAAAATGACAGGTGCGGATTTCCTAACCGATTGAATCTGTTTAATAATTTCCCCGGACGCTAGTGATGATGATTAATGAGTTGCCGGCAACGTCGGTTGGGCAAGGCCCGTAGGTTGAGCAAAGCAAGCGCCCCTCAGAATGGTGTGAAGGTAGCAGTTATTCCACAAAGGTTTCCGAACCACGGCTGTTTGCAGGATGTACGGAGCGCAGTGTGCCTATCAATAGGGAGACTGAACGGTTACCATTCGTATTGAACCCTAGAGGACAAGAGGACCCGGAGAGCCTAGAGAAATGAGTTGGATGTTGGACACGGCCCATCCAATGATGCGGTTCGCGATCTGCCGTGCGTCCATCGATGCGGTTCGCGCCTTCTCGTGATGCCATCCTGAATGACCAACCGCGCTCACCGCATCCTACGCTGGCTCACCACATCCTACGCCCACTCGAAAAGACACAGGACAGGAAACATGAATAGAAGGGTCATGCTGACGCTGATGATCGTCGGCATTCCTCTGCTACTGGGGTTTGCTGCCGACATGGTTCAGAAATGGGATCATGTCTTCGACGATGCCTTCATCACCTACCGCTATGCCAAGAATCTGGCCGACGGCCATGGCATAACCTGGAACCCCACAATGGCGCCGACGGAGGGCTACACCAACTTCCTCCTGGTTATCTTCCTGGCTCCATTCATCGACCTCGGCTATGACCCCCTGCTCGTTACCCGCCTCTTGAGTTATTTCAGCGTATTCGGCATGGCCGTGATTCTATTCGCACGGGCAAAGCGCCGCTACGGCGCCACAACGCCGACTGCGATCATGATCGCGAGCTTGATCCTTCTGGACCCGTCGACAAGCGCGCTTTGTCTTACCGGGCTCGAGACAGTGGTGTACGCGCTCGTCCTGTTGGTTGCCTTCCATTTCGCCGTCGAGTTTCTCCATTCCCAGGATACGACTAACTCGGTGTTGCTGGGTATTTTTACCATGCTCGCGATCTTGCTGCGCCCGGAGGCGGCACTGCTCTATCTCGTCATGGCGTTCGGGTACGGCATTATCCTGGTCCGCAAGAAACAGCTGCACAGGTTTGCAAGCCTCACCCCCAGCCTGCTTATCCTGCTCATACTCGGCGGGGTCTATCTTGGGTGGAAGGCCCTTCATTTCGAACAATTGCTGCCGAATTCGTTCTACATCAAGGTCGCCACCGGAGCCGTCATCAGTAAAATCGGTCTGGTCAGTGTGTATTATTTCCTCTCGACCCATACCCTGCTGCTGGCGGTCTTTTGCGTAAGCCTTCTGTTCTGCCTCTCGCATCACGACAAACACGGACGTTCGGACAAGTTGCCAGTCCTGTTGGGGCTGGGGCTCATGCTGAGCCATACGGTCTTCTTCATCAAAACCGATACCCATATGGATGTCGGTAGCCGCTTCATGTACCCCCTGGTGCCAGTGCTGATTTACTCCAGCATCCCTGTGCTCACAGTTGCTATGGGGAAGATTGAGGACTGGATAAAGGAACGTGCCGTACTCTTCCCCGTGCTTGTAGTCGCCTTCATGCTCGCATTTGGAACCGAATACTCAACGAAAATGTACAGCAATGTGAAGAGACTGTTGATTTACCCCTATCCATCGGAGAGAAGCAGTTGGCTCATGCAGGAAGAGTATCGCATAGCGAAAACGCTCTCCACTTTTCCACAGATCGAGAATGTACGCATCGCCTTTGGTGATGCAGGCGTAATACCCTACTTCACGGGCGCCGTTTGGCTCGATGTCATCGGCCTCAACGATACCTTTATCGCGCGGACCCGCAACCAAGACGCCTTAGTCGATTATTTCTTTCGATGGCAGGCCGATCTCGTGATCAAGGGAAGCGATAAAGACCATTCCTGGATCACCACCCAAGGCCCCCTTGGTGACCATACCGCGTGGGCGGGGGACCCGAGGTGGGATGAGTATTCCTACATCGGCACCAGCAAAGTGGATAAGTGGTACTATGACTTGCAGTATTTCGTGAGGAAATCCAGCCGATTTGCCCAACCCTTAACCGATTTTCTGCGCGCCCGCACCATCAACGGGTGGTACGCTCCCATGCCTTTTCACATCGGTAGCTATTCACCCGACAATGAGACCCAGCCGACCTGGATTCCGCGCCCGGAATCAGGCGGTTGATTTCTACAGTACCGATAACATGGGAATCATTTTTGCCGCAAATGAACGCCAATTAACGCAAATCGTCGAAATCGGCTCGCGTTTGAGCCGCTTAAGACGCAATGCCATTAAGTTAGCTGTTGGCCGCTGGTGGTGGTGGGTCGGAATCCGAAAGAGAAAACGACGAAGCGCGCGCATCGGCGTGAACAAGATCCCTCCCTTCGGTTCGGGATGATAATTTCGCGCGGATTCGCGTGATTCGTCGTTTTTTCTCGTTCCCACGCTCCAGCGTGGGAACGCATGTGTGGCCGCTCCAGCGGCCAAGGTTTCATGACGCTAGAGCGTCCGGACTTGCTCCCACGCTGGAGCGTGGGAGCCAGATGAAATCTGTCTAAAAAATCAAAATCCAGCTTCAACTTGGATAAAATTCGTTATCGCGAATCTGGGCAAGTGACCAGATAGGCTCTTCAGGACAATCGAGATTTGTTTCGTTGGTAAAGATAACCAACGCCTTATCCCAAGTACTTTCAAACCACTCAGGGTCTTCGAGGTCGGCCTTCAAACTGGGTGTTTTTTTCAGGGCTCTTTCGATATCACGCCGTTGGACTTTGATGGTTTTTTCCCAGCTACTGCAGTGTTGGGTCGGTTGTAATTTCCATTTCAATAAATGGGCAATCAACACGGCCATGCGGCTAGACAATTCACGTTGCTCACTTTTGCCCACGTCCTCAATCTCCTCCGCGATATGCTCGATATCCAAATCTGAAAACTTGCCGTAACGCAATAGCTGTGCTTGCTGTTTGGACCATTGGATAATGTCACGATCGTAATTGCTTTTAACTTGCATTTGAGCCTCTTATCAATTTTCTGTTCAAGAATCTCCTCCAGGGAATAGCTTCCGTGCCGTTCCGAAGCGTTTATTCCGACTGGAAAACCCCGCTGCAACGAACGTCAACCGGTAATGGCTGCAAACACCGCCGGCAACCGCTCCGGTAGCCGCTCTAGGTGATCCACGATGGAGTAGTTGTTCTCTCCGAAGATCCGGGCCACATAGCGGTCGGCGTTGGGATCCAGGGTCAAGCAGTAGGTGTAGACCCCCTGTCTGGCCAGGTCTTCTACCGCCTTCTTGGTATCGTGGCGCAGGTATTGGGGATCGCGCTCATCGATGTCGGCGGGCTCGCCGTCGGTGATGAGCAGCACCAACCGCTTCTGGGCCGCCTGCTGGGTCAGGTGCCAGCCGGCGTGGCGCAAGGCCGCGCCCATGCGGGTGGAGAGGCCGCCCTGCATGCCGGCCATGCGGGATTTGGCCTCATCGTCATAGGGCTGACCGAAGTCCTTGAAGCGGTAGTACTGGACGTCGTGGCGGCCATCGGAGGCGAAGCCATGGACGGCGAAGTTGTCGCCGATGGCGTCGATGGCCCAGGCCAGCAGGCCGGTGGACTCCCGGGTAAGATCCAGGATCGAGGGGGCCATGTCGTACTCCGGCTCGCCTTCCTGCACGCCGATCTTCTCGTTGGTGGATTCGGAGAGGTCCATGAGCACCAGGATGGACAGGTCGCGGATGTGGCGGTCAATGCGGATATTGATGCGCGGGTCCGGCATGACGCCGCGCTGGATGTCGATCATGGCCCGCACCGCGGCGTTGAGATCCAGCTCCTCGCCCTCCTCGTAGCCGCGCCGGCGCACGATGCCCTGAGGTTGCAGGGCATCGATCAAGCGGCGGATGCGGCTGGCGATGGGCTTGTACTTGGTGAGGATCTCGTCCATGCGTTCGGGGTCGTCCTTACCCTGGCGGCGTTCGATGACCGTGGCCCAGTCCGGGCGGAAGAGCTGGACATGATAGTCCCACTCCTGATAGTGATAGGGAGCGGAGACCGGCTCCTTGCCCCACATCCGGTTGTAGCTGATGCCCTCATCTTCGTAGGGGAAGAATTCGGTGGCGCAGATCCAGACCTCCTGGGCGTCGTCACCGGCCAGCTCACAATCCACCTCGTTGGCCATCTCCACCGCGGAGACATACTTGCGTACCTGTTGTTTGTGTTCGGGCAGATAGTCCAGCCCCGATTCCAGGAACATGTTCTCGGTGAATGCCCAGAGATATCGGTTGTCGTCCCGGTAGGGGATAGGCCAACTCTCCATAACCCGCAGATTGGGTAAGGCGACCTGCTGGATAACCTTGTTGTAGAAGGTGATCCCCGCATCCCAGCTGAGCTGGTTGTCATCGGCGCGGACCTCGAGTTGGCGGCGAAAATCGGAGGCCGTATCGTTGATCAGGGGTTCTTCGTCCCGGTAGTGGGGATCGAGCAAGGCGATGGCCAGGCGTATCATTCGATCCATCATGGGGTGGAGCTCGACGAATTCTTCGTCCGGGGTCATGGGGGCCGTGAAGAAGCCGAGCCACAGCTTACGCAGCCCGGGGAAATCGCGGATCGCCAGATGCTCGACCCGGGCATCCTCGAACAGCTCGATGAGCTTCATCTGGGCCGGACTCAGCTGCTCGGCGCTGAGCGGCTGGCGAGTATAGACCATGTGGGCCGCGCAGTGGGCGGCGCTGGCCCGGTAGACCTCCAGCCCTGAGATGCCGCGGAAGGGGTCGAAGGCGTCCGGCAGATGGATCTGGAAGTCCTCGATGAAGGGTTTGAGGCCCTGGCGGGTCTCATAATCGCCGGAGGTGGGGCGCATGAAGAAGGCGCGGGCCCAGAGGGCGCGCAGATAGAAGTTGAGCTTGCGCTGGTTGTCCACGAACAGAGTCCCGCGGCGCTCCTTCTGGAGCACGGCTCGGGACGACTCCGTCTTGAGCCCGAAGTAGGCCATCTGCCCGTCTAGATCCCGCTGATGGGCCTGGGCACCCCACAGGGCCCAACGGCGCAATCCCCCCAAGGTGAGCTTGGAGAGCAGCTCGTCCATGTTCTCCATCATGGGACGCAGCCCCCGCGGGGCCTTGCCGGCGAGCTGATGGAGCAGCTTGAGGTAACTCCGCATCACATCGGCATCGCCGAGTCGAGTCGCGGCCAAGGGCATGTTAGTCATCACCAAGGTGACCACGGTCCCGGAGGTGTGAGAGGCGAGCTTCATCAGGGCGCTGACGATATCGGGGATGACGTCCTCCCCCAGCTCTTTGGCCACGCCGGGCATCTCCTGGACATAGGTGAGGATCAGATCCTCCCCTTTGTTCAGGGTGCCCATGGCCTTCATACCCGTCAGGTAGTGATCGAGTCCTTGGGGGGACATGACCCGGGCCGCCTCGTGATAGCTGGATTCGAGCGCCTGGCGGTGCTCGTGCCCGGGCTCGGTATTGAGACCGGTGACGTATGCGGAGAAATCGATGGTCATTGGTTTTGCCTCAAAAGTAATCCTGAATTGTTCGGCGCTGTTTGGAGGACCGGACGTGTTGCGTTGCGACGCACCAAGGCACGCTGATCGTTTGCCAGGTCAGTGCCAGCGTCTTAACGCAACCTACGCCCCCATTACCCCCGCGCGGCCTGCCCGCACGGACCCCGCGTCAAGTGCAGGTTGCGTTAGCGACGCCTGGAACAAGCCCTTCTCTTTGTACTAATATACTACTAATTGATGTCAAATTAGTAATTCGGTCACGCAAGGACGTGTTGCGTTCGACGCACCAAGGCTCGCTGATCATCTGCCAAGTCAGTGCCAGCGTCTTAACGCAACCTACACCCACATGCCCCCCAGCGCGGCCTGTACGCGCGGATTTCGCTTTGCGTGTAGGTTGGGTTAGGCGCGCTGCCCGATCCCGAAGGACACAAATACCGTTGAACGCGCCGTAACCCAACACGCCCGGTCCCCCAAACAGCGCCAAATAATCTAGGATTGCTACCCAAAATGTCATGATGCGACACGCATGAAGATCCCTCCACCCCCCCCCGATTACGACAACCTCGGCCGCTCGGTGGTAGGGACCGGCGCCGAGCATCTGCGACGGCTGCTTAGCGCCTCCATCGGCCCGGCTCCGGGTGGACATTATCTGCATTGGGACGAGCTCCGCCACAAGACGCCTCCTGAGGGCTTCTCCCACGCGGATTGGTGGTTCGCCGTCAAGAGTGCCCGCCGCTTGCTCTACAAGCCACTCCCGCTCCAGGACAAGGCGGATCGCCCATTCCGATTCGTGCTCGCCGATCCGATCCTCAGCCGGCTCCATCGCATCGATCGAGATACATCCGGCCAGATCCGTCTCGAAGCCCCGATCGCCAATCCCGAGACCCGCGATACCTACCTGGTCAGCTCCCTGGTCGAGGAGGCTATCACCTCCAGCCAGTTGGAAGGCGCCTCCACAACCCGGCACGTGGCCAAGGAAATGCTGCGCCAAGGGCGACGGCCGCGGGATAAGAGCGAGCAGATGATCTGCAACAACTTCCACGCCATGCGCTCCATCTCCGAGCGCATTCGCGAGCCCCTGACGCCGGAAGTAATCCTGGATCTGCAGCGCGTCTTGACCCAGGACACCCTGGACGATCCCTCCGCCGCGGGCCGGCTGAGACACCCGCACGAGCGCATCGAGGTAGTCGATCATCGCGACAACCGCGTCCTGCACCTACCCCCCACCGCCGATGAGCTCCCCGAACGCCTGGCCCTGCTGTGTCGATTCGCTAACGAAGCCGACGGCGAGCCTTTCGTGCATCCGATCATCCGCGCAATTCTCTTGCACTTTGCGCTTGCCTACGACCACCCATTCGTCGACGGCAACGGCCGAGTCGCCCGGGCGCTCTTCTATTGGTCCACCCTATCCCACGGCTATTGGCTCCTGGAATTCGTCTCGATTTCCAGGGTGCTGAAACAGGCCCAGGCTCGGTACAGTCGTTCCTACCTGTTCACCGAAACGGATGACAGCGATGTCACCTATTTCATCATCCACCAGTTGACGGTCATTGCCGAAGCGATCGATGCGCTCCAGGCCTATCTAGGCCGCAAGGCCGAAGCCCTGCATGAAACCGAAGCGCTGCTGCGCTCATCCGAGCAGCTGCAAGCCGCCTTCAATCACCGTCAGGTCGCGCTGATCCGCCACGCGCTCCAGCATCCGGGCGCACGCTACACAATCGAAGGACACCGTCGGAGCCATAACATCGTCTACCAAACGGCTCGCACCGACTTATTGGCACTGGTCGAGCTCGGAATCTTGGTCAAGCGGAAAACAGGACGCTCATTCGTTTTTCTTAGCTCTCCAACGCTGCGGGATCAGTTGGGTAATCTTTAGTCGCCAGCTTCCAGCTTCCAGTCGCCAGCTACCAGTCGCCGGCTATCAGCTTGGCTAAGCTGCCGCCAAAAGCAGAGCAAAGCGGCGCTTTTGGTGGTCAGCTTGAGCCTTTTGTCAGCAGCCTTGGTGGCAGAGATACAACTTTATGCCCCCATTCTCTTTCGATTCTTTTCAGGTCTTTGCAAATTGCAGAAAGATCATGATTGAATTCTCGCGCATGGTCTTGTCGTGCCTTTCGAACTTCTTCAACAATGGGATCTTTCACGTCAGTCTCCTATAAATTCTTCCGGCGAACAAATCTCTGGGGATATAAAGCCCTGGTTTTCAATTGACCTGATAATGTTTGATTTCTTGAAGGCGTTATTGATATGACTGAAATTCCAGGTTAACAGGAACTCCATACCATTTAGACTGGCTACAGCAATGTGTAGAGCGTCTTCTTCGGCCTCGGCAGGAATAGCATTTTGAGCAATCAGAAAAGCAGCAACCTCTTGAACTTGCGGTGTGATTTCCAGGACAGTAAACTCAGAAATCGCGCTCAAACGTTTCTTTGCGGCTTCTTTATCTCCCCGAGATGCTTCTTGTATAACAAGGGCAGAAATGTAAATGTCGAATTTATCCTGAAGCATCGGCCATATCTCACGTGTAATCTCCTGCCACGCAGCAATAACGAGGTCACGACTCGGCCGTGCTGTGTAATAGCTTATAATAGATGTCTCAAGATACACTTTCTGCTTCATTTTATGTGTTTTCTGTTGCTAACGGCATGGCTCAAACGCCCAATGCCGCGTGGCACTGAGCTTGAAAGTCGCTGAGGAGCCAAACCGCGGCATTGGGTCGCTTGCAGCCGAATGTCAGGCGAATGAGCTATAAAAAATGACCCATCAATTGAGTCTGGTCCCTTTTCCCTTCCAAACAAGATGGGTGTCCTTTTATAATCTTAACTGAATACATCTGTCATCCGATTTTAGCCTTATAGTTCTTTAATCTCTTCGATTGAAAGTCCTGAAGCTTTAGCAATAATCGTTATACTGACTTTTTCTTGCTTCATTACCTTTGCCATTTCTTTTTTTCCTTTCTCCTCCCCAATTTTCTCCCCCAGATAAAGCCCTTCCTCCTTACCCGCCTTTAATCCTTCTTCTTTACCCTCATTCCTGATCCTCTTCTTGAGTTTATAAGGCAAAATCCATCGTTCACTTGCCTGAAGCTTCTTGAAGATTCCCGAATCGACAAAGCTATAATAGGTTTCATCGCTGATGATGAGATGATCGATCACTTCGACCTTGAGGAATTTTCCCGCCTGAATAAAATGATCGGTGAGATCCTGATCTTCGATTGAAGGCGTCACATTCCCACCGGGGTGGTTATGGACCATGATAACCTGAACGGCCAGCTTGTAAATCGCCATTCGGAAGGCTTCTCTGGGGTTGATGTTCGCCATATTGGAAGACCCCAGAGCGACCAACTCGATATAGAGGATCTTGTTCGCTTGATTTAAGCCCACCATCCAGAAGTGCTCCTGACCTTGACCAATTTTATTCTCTCTACGGAGAATTTGGCGCATGATCAGATAAATATCCTCCGCGCTGTTTACGGTGACTTTTTGTTGCTTGCTTAATTTGACTTCCATTGCGGGGCCTTTTATAGAACGCCTAACGCTCACTTTCACTTTGAGGGGCCGAGGGGCGCACAGCATCGCTGAGGTCCCTATCGAAGGTGTTGTTGGGTTTGACATTATCCAAATTGATACCCCATCCGCACCCAATAATGCCAATCCTCTATAGCTTGAATAGTCTGTTGTGATGTATCACTAATAGGAGTGAGTTGAGACAGTGGAATAGCTAAACTATCTTTTTCCCACCGAATTGTAACAAACATTTCTTTGTTGCACTCCTCTTCAGGGGCCATTCCAATAACATCAACCTCATCTTTAACTTTCAGCGGAGATATTGCACGTTTCCCAGTGCAAATAGCAGCAAATGGAAAATCAAGTTGATCTTCAAGGTAATAATACCAACCCATGGCTTGTTCCTCTGGGCCATAAGCATCAACGATGATCTCCATCGTTATGCGCTCTTCCCTATCTTCATTCTGCATAGTCGTGGTTATATTTCATTTGTCGAGCCCGCAGCAATTCTCGCGAAGCGGGCAAAATCCTGGTCGCTGCCTCGGCCACTACCTTCCGCGATGTTTGAGGGAATGGATGTCGCCACCCTTCGCATTTGGCTTATCAAACCAAACCACTCATCAGCTGGGAACCGTTGCGTTTCTTGGTAGACAAGCAGCATCAGCTGATGGGCCTTCACCCAGACACTGAGTTGTCGGTAATCTCCCATCGCTGGTAGCTGGCGACTAGCAGCTGGCGGGGCTACCAGTCGCCAGCTATCGGCTTGGCTCAGGCGCCCAATGCCGCGTGGCACTGAGCTTGAAAGTTGCTGAGGAGCCGGACTGCGGCATTGGGTCGCCTGCAGCCGAATGTTAGGCGAATGATCTGTGAAAAACGACCCGTCAATTGGGCCTGGTCCCTTTTCCTCGATCAGCCGGTTTCGGCCTTATAGTTTTTCAATCTCTTCGATTGAAAGCCCTGAAGTTTCAGCAATAATCGTTATGCTGATCTCTTTTTGCTTCATTGCCTTTGCTACTTCAATCTTACCTTCACTCCTGTATCTCTCCTTGAGTTTATAAGGCAAAATCCATCGTTCACTTGCCTGAAGCTTCTTGAAGATTCCCGAATCGACAAAGCTATGATAGGTTTCATCGCTGATGATTAAATGATCGATCACTTCGACCTTGAGGAATTTGCCTGCCTGAATAAAATGGTCGGTGAGGTCCTGATCTTCGTAGGAAGGCGTCACATTCCCACCGAGATGGTTATGGACCATAATCACCTGAACGGCGAGCTTGTAAATCGCCATGCGGAAGGCTTCTCTGGGGTTGATGTGCGCCATGTTGGCAGAACCCAGAGCGACCAACTCGATATAGAGGATCTTGTTCGCTTGATTCAAACCCACCATCCAGAAGTGTTCCTGACCTTGACCAATTTTATTCTCTCTACGGAGAATCTGGCGCATGATCAGGTAAATGTCTTCTGAACCCTTTACGGTGACTTTTTGTTGCTTACTTAATTTGACTTCCATTGCGAGTCCTTTTATAGCAGGGTTAACGCCTGGCGTCAGCTGCCCATAGTGGCGGGGCGAGGCTTGTGGCGTTCCGTCATAAACAAAACATTGCGGAGGTAGGTCGGCTGAACGCTATTGTTAGATTTTTTATTTGTACCAATTCTCTAATTTTAATTTGGATACCCTTGAAAACTCTTTTGTATTATTGGTAACCAAAATCCCTTGATTAGCCAAAGTGGTGCCTGCAATCAATATATCATGAGCACCTATTGGCGTACCTTTCTTTTCTAAATTCGCTCGAATCGCAGCTGATAAACGTGCCTCCTCATCCTCAAAAGGTAGTATCTCAACCAATGAACATAATTCTTTTAGTTGAGCTTGCCTTTTTCCGGGAGAAGTTGATTTTGCAATTCCATACTCTAGTTCATACAATACTATCGATGGAATCGCAATTTCTTTCGGGGACACCTCAAAAAACCTTTTTGGAACATTTCCAATTCCTTTGAAGAAATAGATTAATGTATTTGTATCAATGACATACATTACAGCTTCTCACGGTTAGTATCTTTTCCTTGATCTGACCGAATGTCATCTATATCCGGAAAATCCTCCCATGCCCCGACCAACTCTACTATAGATCGAGGCCATTCATTTGCGACCTTTTCTTGAATTAGCTCTGCGATCCACTTACTCTTTGATAATTGGGCGGATTTTGCCGCAGCAACCATTTTCCGCTCTGTATCCTCTTCCAAATAAATCGTTACTTGACCCATAACTGGCGTCCTCACAAACAATATATGTTTAATTATATGTGTCGGCCAGTCACAGTCAACACTGAAAAGGTGGTGTTGCAACTCTGTTGTCAAAGAGACGCAATTTGTCATTTCGAGCGGAGCGAGAAATCCTATGCTCCGGAACCTCTTACAAGCCGAAAAGATCTCTCCCTCCGGGTAACCGTTCAACTCCCTCTCGATCCTGATCCCGAAGTGGAGGAGGCTGAACGGTTATCCCTTCGGTCGAGATGACAACCTTCTAACTTAATGGCATTGCGTTAGAAATAGGTATTCACGGCAGCGTCCAGGGTATCGCGCATATCCGGATCGTCCGTCAGCGGACGTACCAGGGCCATCCGACAGGCGGACTGGACATCGATGCCCTTGCCGATCAGCTGGGCGGCATAGACCAGCAGACGGGTGGACATGCCCTCGTCGAGGCCGTGGCCCTTGAGGTTGCGGCTGCGCTGCGCCACCTGGACCAGCTTCTCGGCGGTCCGGGTGTCGACGTTCCCTTCGTGGGCGACGATCTCGGTCTCGATTTCGGCCTCCGGGTAGTCGAAATCCATGGCGCCGAAGCGCTGCTTGGTGGACTGCTTGAGGTCCTTCATCAAGCTCTGGTAGCCGGGGTTATAGGAGATGACGAGCTGAAAGTCCCGATGGGCCATCACCAGCTCGCCCTTCTTCTCCAACGGCAGATTGCGGCGGTGGTCGGTCAAGGGGTGGATGACCACCGTGGTGTCCTGGCGGGCCTCGACCACCTCGTCCAGATAGCAGACGGCGCCGATGCGGGCGGCCAGGGTCAGGGGTCCGTCCTGCCACTTGGTGCCGTTGATATCCAGGAGAAAGCGCCCCACCAGATCGGAGGCCGTCATATCCTCGTTACAGGCGATGGTAATCAAGGGCCTTTGTAACTTCCAGGCCATGTACTCGACGAAGCGGGACTTGCCGCAGCCGGTCGGACCCTTGAGCATGACAGGCATACGCGCGTCATAGGCCGCCTGGTACATTTCCACCTCATTACTCAGAGCACGGTAATAGGGCTCTTTTTCGATCAAATACTGGTCACGGTCGATCTCACTCATGGTCATTGATCCTGTTTGTTTGGTTTGAACCGCCAAGGCGCTGTAAGAACGCCGAGATTGAATCATCTGAACCGGACTTGCATGGGTTGATGCAATGTCACCTCAGTTGAAGGCCTCGAAGATGAACATTGGAGGAATATTGAGCAACCCGATATCAACGGTGACCCGCCCGAAGTGGTCTTGCAGGTGTTTCTTCACGAATGTCGAGTACTGGTACACAAAAAACCTGCCGTTTTCGGTCAGCGCGCTGCATGTGTTCTCGAGCACGCTCTTCCTCGATCGTTCGCCGAGAAGGGTGAAGGGGATGCCGGATATAATGCAGTCTGCGGAATTTTCATCGCACTGTGTCAACACATCCCGCACGTTCTCTGCGCTGTCGTTGAAGACGTGAACCCGCGGGTCCTCGAATCGCTTCAGCATCTCGCAGAATTCGGGGGTTGTCTCGATCATGATGAGCTTCGATCCCGTCAGCATCCTCTCCAGGGGGAATTCGGCAAAGACGCCGGTCCCCGGTCCGTACTCTACGATGACGCGCGAATGCTCGAGATCGATCCGGTCACACAACCGCTTTATCGTGTACAAGGACGTGGGAGTAAGGGCTCCCACCTTCGTATCCGTCAGGAAATTCTTGAAAAACCTGGCCTTACTCACTTCGTAACCCTCTCCCCACCCATGATCCGGACAGGATTATAGCAGCCCGGACAATGGCAATAGGATCCATAGGGCACCTTGAAAAATGAAGTGAAGTGGAAACCGCGTTTTCACTTCGCGTCTTGAAAAATTGCCGGTATCAGTGTCGGGGTTTCTCGTTCCCACGCGCTGCGTGGGAACGTGGAAGTAGTCCGCGCCGCGGAGAGAATCAAGCCTACGTCCACCATTCCATCTACACGGGAACCAATCCCTCCAGGCCAAAATCAAATAATTCCGCGCACGAGATTAACGTCTATGCTCCGGCTGTTCCGCTTCCCCGCGTTGGTCCGGGTGATTGGGGTTTGTCTCTGAGATATCCCCACATTATTTCTATCTAAGACAACAAGTTGTAACGTGTAGTTACTGTCGATCTGGACATGCATAGGGTATTATGGCCCCTGGAAAGTCACCCAACTCCCCAGGAGCCCCCCATGCCTGTCAGT
>NZ_SMSC01000209.1:0-239 GCF_004359955.1 Candidatus Thiosymbion oneisti | reverse complement strand
GCGATCTTCTTCAATTGCGCTTCCAAGCGCTTCTTGGTGGTGATGCTGGCGTCACTGGCGCTCGCATGGAAAAACGAGCCGTCGATGGCGATGGTTTCTCCACCCACCAGATCCAGCTCGCGGCACAACACAACGAAATCTCGGTTCGCCGCACGCAGGGCGGTCCCGTTGACCCGTCGAAACTCAGCGATGGTACGGTAGCTGGGGACCAATCCCTCCAGCCGCCAGATCAGCTCCAA
>NZ_SMSC01000208.1:0-240 GCF_004359955.1 Candidatus Thiosymbion oneisti | reverse complement strand
GCCCTTCTTCGTCGTGATACTGGCATCACGGGCACTGGCAGGGAAAAACGAGCCGTCGATGCCGATCGTTTCTCTGCCCACCAGCTCCAGCTCTTGGCACAGCACGACGAAATCACGGTTCGCCGCGCGCAGGGCGTTTCCGTTTACTCGCCAAAACTCAGCGCTGGTGCGGTAGCTCGGGACTAACCCCTCCCGCAACCAGCTCAACTCCAGGTTGCGCCGGCACTCGCGTTCCAGCCG
>NZ_SMSC01000207.1:0-242 GCF_004359955.1 Candidatus Thiosymbion oneisti | reverse complement strand
CCAAGGCGGTGTGTCTACCAGCCTCCGGCGCTGCACGCCGTATCTATCGCAGCGAGCATGCTGAGTTGATCGAAGCCCACCGGCAACGGATGGCCGAATCGGGGCCAGAGAAGATGCGTCAGCGTGCCGGTCTGGTCGAACACCCTTTCGGTACGCTCAAACGCTGGTTCGGCTGGGACCACTTCCTAGTACGCGGCTTCAAGAAGGTCCGCGGTGAGATGAGCCTGATGGTGTTGGGCGAC
>NZ_SMSC01000206.1:0-243 GCF_004359955.1 Candidatus Thiosymbion oneisti | reverse complement strand
CCGTCACCGCCAGGCCCTTCAGAACTGTACGCTCATCGAGCTGGGGGACGACCGTTGTCGGGTCCGCTTCGCGCGCCCCCAGCGCGCCGTCACACCGGGCCAGGCCGCGGTATTCTATCGGGGCGAGGAGTGCCTCGGCGGTGCCGTCATCGAGCGGGCTTGGGCAGAACCACCGAATAATACTCGCTATACCGCCACACGGCACAATCTGCGCATTTCACTCCCTCTCCCTCCGGGAGAGGA
>NZ_SMSC01000205.1:0-243 GCF_004359955.1 Candidatus Thiosymbion oneisti | reverse complement strand
ACGTCACCGCCAGGCCCTTCAGGACTGTACGCTCATCGAGCTGGGGGACGACCGTTGTCGGGTCCGCTTCGCGCGCCCCCAGCGCGCTGTCACGCCGGGCCAGGCCGCGGTATTCTATCGGGGCGAGGAGTGCCTCGGCGGTGCCGTCATCGAGCGGGCTTGGGCAGAACCGCCGAATAATACTCGCTGTACTGCCACACGGTACAATCTGCGCATTTCACTCCCTCTCCCTCCGGGAGAGGG
>NZ_SMSC01000204.1:0-245 GCF_004359955.1 Candidatus Thiosymbion oneisti | reverse complement strand
CCCCCGGTAAGGCCCTGCCTGCCATTGATCGGGCTTGCTCGATCCTTTATCGGGGGCTCCCGACCCGTGGGAGCCCCCAACCGGACCATCAGCGGGCCCGATCTACTCTCGTTTCCACGCCCTACGTGGGAACGCCATTTTGTCCGCTCCAGCGGACCGTGCCCTGCTAGGCCGACATGGATTGGCTTGTGCCGGTTTACCTGATCGCTTGTCGACGCTGGAGCGTCAAGATCCCTCCTCCGTCG
>NZ_SMSC01000203.1:0-246 GCF_004359955.1 Candidatus Thiosymbion oneisti | reverse complement strand
CCATGGGTTTCGGTAAGTACCGGGATAAAAGGCTGCCGCCGCACTCCAAATCTGGAGTGCGCCGGCAGAGCGGTGTGGCCTGATCGAACCCAAGTGGCGTGGGTTATCCTTGGCAGTTGCCGGGGACCGGGCCGGTATGGGGTTTCCTCCGCACCGCGGCGACGGCGCTTTCCCCTACCCGCGGGTCGTAGGATGTGGTGAGCGCCTGCCCGCCGCCTCAAGAACGTCTGCCTGTGCCGGTCTACC
>NZ_SMSC01000202.1:0-248 GCF_004359955.1 Candidatus Thiosymbion oneisti | reverse complement strand
CCTACGGTAATGGCCTGTGCGCCACCCACGGTTACCTCGTTTGCTCCACCTACATTGAGCATATCATTGATGCCGACGTTATGGGTGCGTGTCAGCGCGACGGTAACGACCTCGTTGTTGCCGACGTTTTCGCTACGGTTGGAACCAATGGTCGTGGTTTCGTTGTTGGCTACGGTTTCAACCCGATCATGCCCGATCCGGATAGTCTCGTTATTGGTGACATCCCGGCTGCGATCATGCAGAACATA
>NZ_SMSC01000201.1:0-248 GCF_004359955.1 Candidatus Thiosymbion oneisti | reverse complement strand
TCCCATTTGCGCCATTCTTGACAATATCTTCACTTTGACATTTGCGGCAAACGTGGACTTTCTTTTCAAGAATCATAGCGAAAAATCCTGTGCTTGAATTGATGCCTGAAGGTAGTCATTCAAACCCCACTGAATCATTCTGGAGAGGGCCGCCGAAATTTAGTACCAAATAGATGCTAAAAATCGCATTGCCTTGAATGATTAAGAATTGACTATTTTACTACATCACTCCGGTATTTACCACCACC
>NZ_SMSC01000200.1:0-251 GCF_004359955.1 Candidatus Thiosymbion oneisti | reverse complement strand
GCGCCTAGGCACTTCCCTTGATGACGCGCCAAGATGATCAAGTCATCGGCATCTCCCACCAGCCGCGCGCCAACCCGCTGGGCCGGTCCTTCCCGGTCATGGCAGCGGTTGTCCATCCAGTGCAGATACAGGTTGGCTAACAGCGGGCTCATGACGCCCCCTTGCGGGCTGCCGACCCGCCGTTTGACCTTCCGCGGCCGCTGATGCCGAGCCTTCGGTTCTTCCATGAGCGGGGCCCGTAGCCTCTGACG